>CACYDS010000098.1 GCA_902773285.1 uncultured Pseudomonadota bacterium
ATAAATTGATAAAGACTCTTGGTAATTGCATAAACTTTTGCTTTTGGGTCTATTTTCTGAACTGCATTTTGTATGAATTGATGTTCTGATTCTTTTGTTTTGAATGTTTCCATCAAATTTAGATTTGGATATTTGTTATTAAATTCCTTTTGTATAAATGGGCTTAAGATGCTTGGAAATCTGTATTTTGAAAGGATATCGTAAATCTGTGGCTTGTTGTTGTCATCATAGTTACTGACTATGTATTCGCTTGCTTGCACATTTGTGGCTATTATCGCAGACGCTAAACAAAACGCTAGTTTATTAAATCTCTGTAACATATTTTTTCTCCTATAAAATAAAATCACGAATACTGCGTTCGCAACTTTCACATTATAACACAAAAAATATTCTTTTGTAAAATTATCTTGTGCATTGTGTATAAGTTCATAAGATATGAGACCAAAGTTGCCTTGTGGATGAGTGAGGTAATTCAAGGCTAGCAAATAGATGCGCGGCAGGAGGCTCCGTTTGTCTCATATCTGTTTGAACTTGGACAATTACCTCATTCGATTAAATAATGCTACGCCTGTCAAGGTCAGCGCCTGAATGGCGCTGAACAAAGCGTACCTTGACAGGCCTAGGGGCGCGATGTGGTAAGATATGAACATACCACATCGCGCCCACACATCATGTTATACGAATACGTTCCTTAGGATTTCATCTATATGTGACACTAGCTCTATCTCAATGCTTTCTTTTATAACATCTGGAAGTTCTGGCACATCCCTTTCGTTCTCTTTCGGTATAAACACCTTTTTTATACCACTGCGGCGAGCAGCTAGAAGCTTTTCCTTTAAGCCACCTATAGCGAGCACTTTGCCGACCAATGTAATTTCTCCAGTCATTGCTATATCTGGCCTGACTTTCTTTTGAGTCAAAGCCGAGACAATCGCAGTACAAATAGTTACGCCTGCCGACGGGCCATCTTTAGGAACCGCCCCTTCTGGCACGTGCACATGAATATCTGTTTTTGCAAAATCTTCTGGATTTATACCCAAAATTTTGGATTGTGATTTAACATAACTATATGCTGCTTTTATCGACTCCTGCATAACTTCGCCAAGTTTCCCGGTCGTTATCGTATTTCCACTTCCGGGTAAAGTTAGGGCCTCAACCTCCAAAACATCACCGCCAGCTTCAGTCCACGCCAATCCAGTCACAACTCCAACTCTTGCAATTTCACTAGATTTTAACTGGGTATATTTTTTCTTCCCTAAAAATTCATCTATAGTTTCCTCATCTACTTTAATGCAGCTTGTGGCGCCGTCAGAAAGTATTTTTCGCACAACTTTTCTGCAAATTTTAGAAATTTCTCTTTCTAGGTTTCTAACGCCAGATTCCAGGGTGTAGTGCCTTATTATTTCCATAATGGCCTTATCGGTTATTTCTAGCTCCTCGGCCTTTAAACCATTTAATGTTTGCTGTTTGGGAATTATATGCAATTTTGCGATATTCAGTTTCTCTTCTTCTGTATATCCAGAAAGATTTATGATTTCCATACGATCTAGCAATGCATGAGGAATATCGAGGCTATTTGCTGTTGTAATGAACATAGCTCCAGAAATGTCGTATGGCACTTCTATGTAATGGTCAACGAATGTGTTGTTCTGTTCTGGATCTAACACCTCCAACAAGGCCGAGGCAGGATCTCCTCTCCAATCAGAACCCAACTTATCAATTTCGTCCAGCATAATGATAGGATTCGTCGTCTTTGCTTTTTTAAACGCTTGTATAATTTTGCCGGGCATAGCACCTACGTAAGTTCGTCTATGTCCTCTAATTTCAGACTCATCATTAACTCCGCCAAGCGCAACTCTAACAAATGCTTTTTTAGTCGCATCTGCAATTGCCTTTCCCAGTGAAGTTTTCCCGACGCCAGGAGGCCCAACAAAACACATTATTTGCCCCTTCATCTTTTTGACACGTTTTTGGACAGCCAAGTATTCTAAAATGCGCTCTTTTACTTTATCCAATCCGTAATGTGTTTGATTCAGTGAATCCTCTGCGTTCTGTAAGGTTGATTCTGACTGAGAATGCTGCCATGGAAGGTTGATCAGCCAATCAACGTAGGTCCTTATGACGCCTCCTTCTTGGGATAAGGGGGGCATATTTTTCAGTTTTTTAATCTCGTTTAAGGCTTTTTCCTTAGCCTCAGTAGACATATTTGATTTCTTCACCTGCTGGACCAATGCATGCGATTCTTGATTTACGTCCTCTGCATCACCTAGCTCCTTATAGATAGCTTTTAACTGTTCGTTTAAATAGTATTCCTTTTGGTTTTTTTCAACCTGCTTCTTAACTCTATTCTTGATCTTCTTCTCAACTAAAACTAATTCCGACTGTTCTTCCAGTAAATATATGAGTTTTTCTAATCTTTCACTTACAGAAAGAATTTCTAAAATATTTTGTCGTTCACTAATCTTCAGAGGTAAGTATGACGCGATGGTGTCGCAAAGTTTTGAAGGATCTTCTACGGAAGATATTGAAGCCAAAACATCAGCTGGCAATTTTTTGTTTTGCTTACAAAACGTTTCAAAATTTGATAAAACAGCAAGACGTAGAGCATCTAGTTTTTTGCGACCAACGTTATAGTTAGAGTAATCTGATGCAACTTCAGTTACTTTAGCAAACATTGGATCTCCATCGATGATTTCGTCTATTACTGCTCTATAAATGCCATCTGCCAATATTTTAATTGTCCCGTCCGTTAAAGTTATCATTTGGTCTATATGGCATACTGTGCCAAATCTGAAAAGATCATCCGGGTTAACAACATCTATTGTGGGATCTTTTTGTGTTACAAAAGCGACAAGCCTATCGTAGGAAAAAGCGTGCTCAATCGCCCTTATTGATTTCGGCCTCCCAATAAACAATGGTATAACACATTTCGGAAAAACAACTGTATCCCGTAAAGCAACTAATGGTATCTTATTCTTCATTCCTTCCTGCTTCGTTCACTTTTAGACGTACGCCCCGCATGATGCAGATTTTACATGAAATCGAAATAACTTTCCAGTACTGTATAAGTTCATGACATATGAGACAAAAGCTGGCTTGTGGGCGAGAGAAATAACTTAAAGCGAGCGAAGTAAAATTCAGGAGACGCCTCCTGTTTCTCATCTGTTTGAGATTATACAAGCTAGAAAAAAGCACGAGGAATAAACATCCCTCGTGCAGCTAACAATAAACTGGACTTTTTTATGCCGCCAACATTGCTAACAGCAATAGAGCAACGATATTGATTATTTTTATCATAGGATTTACAGCCGGGCCTGCTGTATCCTTATAAGGATCACCAACGGTATCTCCAGTTACTGCAGCTTTATGCGCATCCGAACCCTTTCCGCCAAAGTTTCCGTCTTCGATGTATTTATTTGCGTTATCCCAAGCGCCTCCGCCGGATGTCATTGAAATAGCAACAAAAAGGCCAGAAACTATTGTCCCTATTAGGGTAGCTCCAAGTGCCGAAAAGGCGGCATTTTGTCCTGCGATTTCATATATAGCAAAATATACTATGACTGGAGCAAAAAGCGGCAATATTGATGGAACAATCATTTCCTTTATTGCGGATTTGGTCAGCAAATCAACAGCTGCTTTGTAGTCAGGTTTTGCCTCTCCAGTCATAATTCCCTTGATTTCCTTGAACTGTCGACGCACTTCAAGCACCACGGCTCCACCGGCTTTGCCAACTGCTTTCATTCCAAAAGACCCAAATAGGTATGGCAACATTGCTCCAAAAAGTAGACCAACCAATACGTATGGGCTTTGTAGATTGAATTCAACGTTTAATGTCGGGAAATAGTGCACCAAATCCTCAACGTATGTGGCGAATAGAACTAATGCAGCAAGTCCAGCTGAACCTATAGCGTAGCCCTTTGTCACGGCTTTTGTTGTATTCCCGACAGCGTCCAAAGCATCTGTTATCTCGCGCACTTCGCTTGGTAACTCTGACATTTCGGCGATTCCACCTGCATTATCTGTGACAGGCCCATACGCATCAAGTGCTACGATTATCCCCGCAAATGCGAGCATTGTTGTGGCAGCGATTGCTATTCCAAACAATCCGGCGCAAATGTACGCGCAAATTATACCACCGCAGATCACTATTGTAGGCATCGCAGTCGCTTCCATCGAAACGGCAAGTCCCTGTATTATATTTGTAGCATGTCCAGTTTGCGAAGCGCTAGCAACGCTTTTTACCGGACGATACGAGACTGATGTATAAAATTCGGTTACAACAACTAATAATCCAGTTACTACAACTCCCACAAAGCAACATTGAAGCAAATTCATCGGAGTAAATACACCGCCTGCAAATGATATCTCTGCATCTAGAGAATCGAACATCAAGTTCGTTACAGCGTATATCAAAAGCGCTGAAGCAATGCCAGATGCAATCAAGCCTTTATACAGAGCTTTCATAATTTTTTTTGAAGCATCCAGCTTGACAAAATAGGTGCCTATAACGGAACCAATTATACAGACGGCGCTTATTGCCAAAGGATATAGCATCATTGTTGCTTTGAAATCATCAGCAAAATGTATACTTGCTAGCACCATTGACGCAACGATTGTCACCGCATATGTTTCAAACAAATCGGCAGCCATTCCGGCACAATCGCCAACGTTATCTCCGACGTTATCCGCTATAACTGCTGGATTCCTAGGGTCGTCTTCAGGTATATTTGATTCTACTTTGCCAACCAAATCCGCTCCGACATCAGCTCCTTTTGTAAAAATACCACCACCAAGTCGCGCAAAAATCGAGATCAGCGATGCACCAAAACTTAGTGCAACCAGCGATTCTGTTACTACCCGAAGGTCGAGGTTCATTGCCTGCAAAACGAAATAGTAGCAAGAAACTCCAATAAGTCCGGCTCCGACGACGAGCATGCCGGTTATTGAGCCTGAATCAAATGCTACGGTAAGTGCCTTTTGCAGCGAAGTTCTTGCTGCTTCAGCAGTTCTAACATTCGCTCTTACAGATATATTCATACCGATATATCCAGCTATGCCAGAAAGAACAGCCCCTAAAACAAATCCGACAGCTACATACGGCGATAAAAATACGCCGAGCAATATTGTTACGACAATGCCGACCAGGGCTATCGTGGAATACTGTCTATTCAAATAGGCCTTAGCTCCAATTTGTATTGCATTGGAAACCTCGACCATTCTGTCATTTCCGCAAGGAAGCTTAAAAACAGAACTAATTTTCACTATCGCAAACAACACAGCAATAACACCACACGCTACGATACCGATATCAATGAAAGGTAACATCAAAACCTCAATTTTGTTCAAATCAAATCGACAACAGTGTACAAAAAAGCGCAAATTTTTCATAGCGAAAATTTTGGAATGTATAAGTTCATATTTGAGGTTGGAGAACGATGGTGGTTTGTTATGACAATGCAACTTATTTGTGTGCAAGGCCATTGATGCAACATTTGGCCAAGAGGGATGTGAATATTGTTTCGATAAAAATTCTCATTGAGAAAACTATGTTATTAAGATATGCTCATACGTATAAATAAATTGTTACATAATGGGTTGTTATGTCCGATAACATATACAATTTTCACGCGGTAGAGAAGAAGTGGAAGAAGTTTTTTCAAGAGTATTCGCTTACAAATGAAGAGCTTAAAAAGAATAAAAGCAGACTTTATTACGTTCTTGAAATGCTTCCATATCCGTCTGGAAAATTGCATATGGGTCATGTCAGAAATTACACGATAGGCGATATTGTTGCTCGATTTAAGAAAATGCAGGGCTACTCTGTTATTCAGCCAATGGGATGGGACAGTTTTGGAATGCCGGCTGAAAATGCAGCCATGAAAAATGGCGGACATCCAAAAACTTGGACGAATGCGAATATTTCAAATATGAAAGAACAGCTGCAATCACTGGGTTTGATGTATGATTGGGCGCGCGAAGTCAGCACTTGTTCTGAGGAGTATTATACAAAGGAGCAACAAATTTTCCTGGATTTATATAAAAAAGGCCTGGTTTATCGCAAAAAATCATACGTTAATTGGGATCCAGTTGACCAAACGGTTTTAGCAAACGAGCAAGTAATCAACGGTCGTGGATGGCGATCCGGAGCTATTGTTGAGAAAAAAATGCTGGAACAGTGGTCGGTAAAAATTACGGCTTATGCTGAGGAATTGCTGGATGGCTTGAAGGATTTGGAGGGACTTTGGCCAGACAAAGTTTTGAAGATGCAAGAAAACTGGATTGGCAAATCAAAAGGGGCTCTTATAAACTTTGAGCGAGTAGATAACGGTAATAAAATACCAGTTTTTACAACGCGTCCTGATACTTTATTTGGCGCATCGTTTATAGCTATTTCTCCAGATCATGCTATTGCTCATAAGTTAGCTGAGAGCAATGCCGAAATAGCCGAGTTTATCGCTGAATGTAAAAAGACCGCAACAACTGAAGAAGCGCTGGAGAAAGCTGAAAAGAAAGGTATATTTACAGGGATTTATGTCAAGCACCCAGCGAAAGATGGCGAAAAGTTGCCGGTTTATATCGCGAACTTTGTTTTGATTGATTATGGCACAGGTGCAGTATTTGCTTGTCCAGCGCATGATGAGCGTGATTATGATTTCGCAAGAAAGTATGATTTGCCAATAATTCCGGTTATTGAAACAAGCGAGGATTTACCATATACGGGAGATGGCAAGCATATAAATTCTGAATACCTTAATGGACTGGATACAGCTCAAGCGAAATCTGGTATGATAAAGCGCCTTGAGGAAATGGGGATTGGCAAGGAACAGGTGACATATCGGCTTCGCGATTGGCTTGTTTCGAGACAGAGGTATTGGGGATGTCCTATTCCGATAATACATTGTGAGCATTGTGGCGATGTTCCTGCTTCATTACCAGTTTTACTGCCGGACGACGTAAATTTCGATGGGAAAGGAAATCCGCTTGAGAAACATCCGACTTGGAAATATATAAAGTGTCCTATTTGTGGCAACAGTGCGCTCAGGGAGACAGATACATTGGATACATTTTTTGAGTCGTCGTGGTACTACTTGCGGTATCTCGACCCTCATTGTAAAACTCCGGTAAATAAAGAAATAGCAGACATTGCAATGCCGGTGGATATTTGCATTGGCGGCGTTGAACATGCTGTGTTACATTTGTTATACGCACGGTTCTTTATGCTAGTGTTAAGGGATGTGGGATACACGACTTGCGGAATACCATTCAAACGCCTGTTAACTCAGGGTATGGTTTGCCACAAGTTATACAAAAATTCCGATGGTGAATGGGTATATCCGGAGGATGTGACGAAAACTGAAGATGGAAAATCGATAGATAAAGAGGGAAAAGAAGTTACAGAATATTCATCAGAGAAGATGAGCAAATCTAAGAAAAATACGGTTGATCCTCAAAAAATCATAGATTCTCACGGAGTGGATGCAGTGAGACTTTTCATCGTTTCAGATACCCCCCCCGAAAAAGATTTAGATTGGAATACGGATGCTTTGGACGGATGTTGGCGGTTTTTGAACAGGATCTGGAAGGTATTCAATAAGGTATTAGCAAAATCGAAAACAAACAAACCCGGCGCTGATGCGCTCATAAAAACGACACATACCTATTTGAAAAAGATTACAGAAAGTTACGAAGCGATAGCCCTAAATAAGGCAGTAGCATTGTCGCGCGAGTTATTTAATGAAATCGAGTCAAACTTGGACACGGCCTCGTCTGAAGCATTGAATTTTGCTTTTGAAAGCTTCGTAAAATCATTTTCGCCGATAACGCCTTATATATGTCATGAAATGTGGGATCTTATGAAGAAGGCGAAGGCTATTCGCGACGAAGAATGGGTCGAAATTGATGAGCAACTGGCTACGGTAGATACCGTGACGATAGCAGTGCAAGTCAACGGGAAACTTCGATGCACTTTTAAAATAGAGAAGGACGCTGAAACTTTCGTATTAGAAGAGCGTGCATTCGCATTGCTTGAGAAGCATATAACAAGAGAGATGTGTAAAAAGATTATAGTTGTGAAAAACCGAATCGTAAATTTGGTGATATAAAATTTGATAGCACGCAGCTCAGGATATGCAACTTTATGCTAAACGGATTGTTATAAAGTTGCATAAAATTTTGAATTTCATATACTATTTATATGAAATAAAGTTTATTGGGAATCTTGCTTATGAAATTACCAGCAAAAGTGCTAATGTTTGTTAGCGCAACAACGATGTGTGTCGAAGCGCAGACAGAACTGCATGAGCAGATTGTATTTGGGGCGCATGTGTCGAGTAAGTACATACAGTTTGTTGAGTCACGGCGGTATGATATCGAAAAAGTTACAATACAGGATTACTTAACTCCTACAAAACTAGATATAGTTGTTCCTCCAACAATCGGCAAGGAAACAATAAAGTTTGCACCAATGGCTTTTTCAGGAATGAACGCGTCGCATACAGAAGTTGCGCTAAAATTTGGACTAGGTAGCAAAAAAGGTTTTGAGTCACAGACAGATTGGACGAAAATGTTTTATAATTCTTCCTCGCTAGTTTCTGTGAATTTTGAAGGTTTTAGTAGCAAACCATTTATCAAAAAGATGACAAGTATGTTTGAGGGATGTAGGAGATTGAAGGAAATCTTTTGGGGTGATCTTGATACGAGTAATGTCACTGCAATGGACCGCATGTTCAGCGGATGCAATGCTATTGAAGAAATAGATTTATCTCATTTTAAGACAAAAAGGGTGGAGACAATGAATCACATGTTTAGCTACTGTCATGAGTTAAAATCACTAAATTTACGAAACTTTGATGCATCAGATGTGAAAGATGTAACTGGAATGTTTAAAAACTGCAAAGCATTGGAGTTTATGAATATATGTCGTTTTAGACCAAGAGTTTGATGCAAGATATAGATCAAGTCTTCACAAAAAGCTAAGATATAATGAGATTAACCCTTCAGTTCGAGCATATTACAAGATCGCGTGATTGAGACGTGCAGTATTTATACATAAGGTTCTGGTACTATAACGAATTTTATAATAATTATTGATATGCTAGCTAACTTGTATGGTTTTCGCCCCTAACATACAGAGCAATCAATTGGGCGAAATATGACAAAATAGAAACCATACCGACTGTTAACCGGCAGGCTTTCTATTTGCTAGCCTTAAGTTAACTCCTTTACCCAAAGCTAAACTTTTATCTCATATGTTATGAACTTACACATAAGCAAAAAGCGCTTATTTCGTTGATCTATGTATTAATTCAAAAGCTGTCTTAATAGACGGTGTGCTTCAGAAGTGCCAGATTTCAGATCATCCATGATTTCGAGTAAATTTTTGTTTTTCCATGACACGACAAGATTTAATATAAATGCACTTGGGCTATGTTTGTCCAGTATTGCTAATTGCCTAGCTAGCTCTGCAATGGAATTGTAAATATCTTCTCGATTGGTTATATCCAAAGCGCTTGGCAGTAATACCTCGGCATCTTCTTTAAGCTTTTGTGTCTCGCTTTTCAAAAATTGCTCTATCTTGTTCAGATTTTCCATTAGCCCTGAAAATGAATTTATATTGCGGCCGGTCTTCGTTGATAAAGTCGCATCCAGCGATGTTTTTTCGGTTCTTATGTTTTGTACATTGTCCAGAACTTTCTGAAAGTCCGATTGTGAAAATGTCTTCATTATAGCCATTATATCCTCCAGTGTTTTGTGTCCATCCTGTTTTGCATTTTCCAGAATACTGGCAGCAGAAGAGATGGAACGAGTTGTAATATTTTTGAGATCCAGGGCATATTCATATTGATATAAATTGAAGGAGTTATCATTGTCAATCGAAGCGATGGGAATAAATTTCGACTTTTTTTCAACAGTGTCAAAGATCCAATCGTAAATGCGGAATTTTTGTTCAGTATCTGATGAATTGTCGTCTTTCCGAGGGTATCCGATTTCCCAAAATACTCTGGAAAACTCTGTCAAAATTTGTATTCCACGAATTATGCCGGCAAATCCATCGAGCATAACGAGCGCTTCAATTAACCATCCAAGAATTTGAAAATCCTTTGATTTAGTTTTTAATGCATCCACGCAAAGTTGCTCGGTTAGGGCCCAATCTGCCTTTTTTAATTCTCGTTCCCACACTCCGAACGAAACGGAACTATCCTCTTCAAATCTTGCATTTTTGATATCATCGTAAACCTTAGAAATTGATATGTCATAACCGACTTCATCAGGAGATTCTGGAATTTTTGCTAAAAGATCGGAATTATCATATATTTCTCGACTCATAAAATTCTCCTTCATAGACTATCTTTGGAACTGTCGTTAAGCTTACATAAGATTTTTTAATTTCAACTATTGCCTTTCCGCCATCTTGTATGATATTGATTTTTCCTTCTATTTTAGAATGATACCCAGCAGCTACTGCTCCACTACCGCAAGCTAACGTCCAACCAACTCCCTTTTCAAAGGTTCTGACCCTCAAAGTGTTGGATGACAGGTGTTTCACAAAATGTATATTACAATCTGAATTGAATCGCGAAAATTCGTTAACTTTACCTATTTCAGACGCATCCAATATCAGATGTTTGTTCCCAGTGGTCAAAATATTGCCTTTTTGCTGCGGCAAAGGAAAATTTACGGTAACGGCATTTCCAAAAATTTGCGCTTTATAAAAATTTTCCTGGGGCGCGGTGTGGTATGCTGGTGATTTTACCACATCGCACCCCAGGAACCTGTCAAGGTACGCTTGCACCGGTTTTCCTAGAGAACCGACCTTGATAGGAAAATTTTCGGCATCTTGCATCACCTCAAACTCCATACAAGTAACTCCATATTTGTTTTTTATAAGCAACGCTGTAGCACAGGAGCCATTTCCACACATATTGGCATGTGAACCATCCTGATTATAAAAATCTAAACAATATCGTCCATTTTCCTGAGTTACAAAAATTATTTGATCGCATCCGATTCCGTATTTTCTGTCTGCTATTAATTTTTTCTGAGATAATGATAATTTATGTCCATCTGCTTCAATAATAACGAAATCATTTCCATTAGTTTGAGCCTTATAAAAGATCATTTTAATCACATAAATATACAAAGAGAAAGGTACTGAGATGCTATTTCTCCGACATCCACTCTCTTATCCTCATCGAATACTTCTATGTCAAATTCTTTTAATTCTTCATAGTTATTTCTTGCCATGTCCTCAGTTACAAGAACAACATCAAATTTTTCGTTTATCTCCGCGCTTTCCTCTTTGCTTTCAACGATAAATTTAATAACTTTGGATTTGATAGATGCAACAAGTACATATGCTCCCAAAATGTCGCTTTTCTCAGTTATCAAATAGTCCAAATCCAAATTATCAATTTTATAAACTTCAAAACGATTTGCTAAAGCTGCCAACTCTTCAGGGGTTGCTCTTGTCACAAATTTTTTATCTAGCAGACTTCCCTTTATTTCGACTACTCTTGAAAATTCTGACCATTTCTGCGTCATTCCCGTTCTCAAACCTTTATATGTATCCATTTGTCTGACTTGTATCTATAGTACAAAATGGTTGTTGATGTAGCAACTGAGATGAACAGAAGCATCCATGTACCCTCAACATGCAACATTCCATTTCTATACAAAAAATAATCAGGTATGGTCACAAGTGCCCATAAGCACGATGCTATTGATATCATCATATAGTTTATATCCCCTCCAGCTTCCAGTATTCCAGCAACAATCCACGCAACCCCATCGACTAGAAAGTACAGCAATACTAGCCATAAAATATTAACAGCCCGATGGAAAATTTCCGGAGGAATATCAAAATGTATAAAATTATTCACGATTAACTCCGGGTAGAACTTAAATATACCAGCAATAGCTAATATAAATGCAAAATGTATATATAAGGATTTACTCAATACATTCTGGATTCTATCTCGCTTTTTAGCTCCCAAAAGATTTGACGAAATTGCCATCGCGCCTTTTTCTAGACCACAAACAATAAATGCCATAAACAAATATACCGAAAACGCTATAGACTGAATCATTGCTTCCCACTTGGAAACATTTGCTAAGAGATAATAGATAACGCTCCATGATGACGTTTCAAACATATGCGAAATGCCACCAGCTAATCCTAATCTTAGATATTCCTTCATTTTATCTATATGCAATTTAAAATTTGTCGTCCGATATTTTTCTCTGATATTTTTTCTAAAAAAGCATATAAATAAAAATATTGTATTGACCAAAACTGCCGCGACAGTCCCAATTGCGGCGCCGACACTTCCCTTATATTCATCTATGCCAAAATATCCGAAGACTAGGATAACATCCACAACTATATTAACAATATTTGCCAAAATAGCACCTATAGATATCAAATATCCCTTACCTATAGAAACAAAAAACGAAGCTAAAGAATGATATATTCCATGAATTGGAACAGCACACATTAGAACTTTGAAATAAGGAATTCCTTCTGTTTGTAAGTTACTGGGAATACATATATCAGAAAGAAACATTGCGAGAGGGATTGAAATGGCGAACAGAAATACCGAGAACCATATCATTTGCCACACAGGGGTGCTAGCCTGTTCATATTTGCCAGCTCCATTGTAATTTCCTACAAATGAGCCTGCTATCATTGTTGTCGACATAATAGCTAATTGCAAAACTGTGCACCAAGACGACGCCGATGAAGCTCCAACCATCGCATCTATCGAATATCTTGCCAAAACCAATTGGTCTAAGATAAGCATAAAATGAGAAGATAGCGCTGAAATCATCAGTGGTAGGGCGACCTTAAATACTTTCCATACCGTTATATCTTCGATCATATTAAGACGCATAGGATTGGCAAATTAGTATCAGTAACGCAACAGAGAGCTCTAATATCTGCAGTGATTTGCTGATTACGTGCTTTATATCCGCTCTCATACCCTGTTCTTCTTCTGAAAAATTCCAGTCAGTACAGACATTCTATCAATTAATTTTATTAAAACTGAGGACTTTCCTGGGCCTATTCCAAACGCAGTAATGCGCATCTTGCCCCGATCAACAGCGGTCCAAACCCTTGTTTTCCAATATAGCTCATCCATCTCCAAAACCTCTACCACTTTAATACAGACTTTTTGATCCAATGCACTATGGTCTGATGTCTATAGTTTTTTCTGAAAAGTTTACTCATAATTCTCGCAATTCTTCGGAATCCACAACTCTCTAACTAGAGTACCAAAACGCAGTCTTCCTTCAGCAAAATACTCTATACTTTCGCAGACTTTCACATCCACAAACTTTGCAAGCATTCCACAACGTTCGCTCTTCAAATTTCAGCTGCTTCAGAATTATCATACTTTTTACTTATCTGTTTGTAAATCCCAATATTTTAAGACAAATGTTAAACATTACAGAAATGCAAAAATGTTGAGGCATGAAAAAGTTGTCTGCATAAGACCGAAACAGTTGATAAATGCGGGTGAATTTATTTTTTTTAGTGATAGGAAAATGAATAAGTAAGAGGACAGAGAAATAAGACCAGATTTTGGTATTATCTTAAAATAAACAAAAAACGGCACACACAAAAATGCCAAATGAACCATCAAAAATAAAAGCGTGTAGGCAAATTTAAGCCCATATTTTGTGGGTATTGTCGTAGTTTTACCTTGTTCAAATTTACAATCTCGGATGTTATTTGCCAATACAACGCATGTGGTGAGTAGTCCGAACGGGATTGAAAAAAACAAGTCTCTTAGGCAAAGTGTGTGGGTTAACGATAATATGCAGGCGGAGAAAATCAAAAAACTATATGTGATGAATACGCAAACTTCCGCGAGTGCATTGTATTTGAATCCGAAAGGCTGTTCGCTATAAAAAAGCGTGATAAAAGCAGCCAAAATGCCGGGAAATAGCAAGGTATGAGGCCGTAATATTAGAGCAAATATTCCAAAAATTGACGCAAGCGAAAAGGCCGTTATTCCTACGTATAAGATATGTTTCCTGGGGACTATTCCTGTTATCAGTCGATATCTAGTTCCAGGTGAATGAGCATCATCAACTCCACGTTCGCAGTCTCTGTATTCAGAAATAGTGTTTGCTGCCAGGTTGTATAGCAGAATTGACAGAGCTACAAAGCAAAAAGAATTCGTATTGCATGCCACATAATGGTATTGTGTGTATAAATACGCACATGCTATTAGCAGCATAGGCATTACCATAACATGCGCTCTAGATACACGAGCATATAAAACAATGTTACGCCACATGTTGTTTTGAAACTCATACTGGCTTAAAATCACCAATATAAGAATATTATTCTTTTTCCACTTCTGTCCAGCTATCTGCAGTAATGCCTTTCCCAGAACTTTCGACTTTTTACTGGATTCATCCAAAAACTACGCATACATTCTTTCAAATCTCGCTAACAACTCTGCGTATTCACGATTAAATCCCGCTCAATAATTTAATTGCCTCTCACCCTATATTTTCCAGAGAGGCTAGTCAAGAGCATTTGCTATTTCGCAGTTTGGCCCAGTATTCGAGACGTTTTTTTACTTCTCGTTCAAATCCCCGTTCGACTGGATTATACAAACTTTGTCTTGCGAGCCCTTCAGGGAAATAGTTTTGCCCGGAAAAGCCGTTTGGCGTATCTGGGTCATACACGTAGCCGTTTGAGTATCCTTGCTCCTTCATAAATTTTGTCGGAGCATTTAGAATGTGTTTGGGGGGCATCAATGAGCCTGTTTTTTCTGCCAATCTTTGAGCATTATTAAATGCGACATAACCCGCATTAGATTTTGGAGCAGTTGCCAAATAAATTACTGCTTGACAGATAGCTAATTCGCCTTCAGGCGAACCTAAAAATGAATACGCTTGCTGAGCGGCAATTGCTTGTTGTAGCGCATTCGGATCGGCTAGTCCTATGTCCTCAACGGCAAATCGAACAAGTCTTCGCGCTATATACAGTGGATCCTCGCCTCCGGCTAACATCCGAGAAAACCAATATAGCGCAGCATTTACATCAGAGCCTCTAAGAGACTTATGTAGTGCGCTTATTAAGTTGTAGTGCCCATCGCTGTACTTATCATAGATCACTGTGCGCTTTGAAAGGATTTGGGGTAAATTTTCAGCAGTAATCACTGCATTTTCTGCAGCAAGATTGACTAACTCTTCGACCATATTAAGAAGATAACGTCCATCTCCATCCGCCATTTCACACAATAATTTTCTAGCTGTTTTATCAAGTGGAATAGCTCGTTTCAGATACTTTTCTGCACGTCCTATGATGATGTCCAAATCATCAATAGATAACCGCTTAAAAACTATAACCTTACACCTTGACAGCAGCGCAGGTCGCAGTTCAAATGATGGATTTTCTGTTGTGGTACCAATAATGGTGATATTACCATTTTCAAGATGCGGCAAAAATATATCTTGTTGTGATTTATTTAAATGATGTATTTCATCAACATGCAAGAGCAACTGATTTCCGCGTTCAGCTATCTCAAATACTTGTTTAAATTGCGCTGCACCGCTTGTAACTGCTGACATTGTGACAACTTCTAGCTCGCACATGCTCGCTACGATCTTTGCAAACGATGTTTTTCCGCACCCAGGAGGCCCCCATAATATCATTGATTGTAGCCGACTTAAATTCATTTTTTTTAAATCATCGCCAACCAATTCACCTATATCAGTTGGCCTTAACAGTTCGGCTAATGGTTTTTTCATTTATTTCTGCTTAAACTCATCAAGTGACAAAAAAGAGCCCGCCACGCGAGCTCTCTTTTCATTTTATTTTGCTTCGCTGCTTGCTTTTGTTTCTTCGAGTGTCTTTTCTGCTTTCGCTAGTTCTTCTTTTGCTTCATCCAGCTCTTTTTGCTCTTTTTTGACCATAGCTTTTTTGTATGAGTTTGTCAGCTTGCTATTATTGTGAGCTACTGTCTCAGCCTTTTTGACATCAACAGTTTCATCTGATACTTTTTCTTTAGCGTCAGAAACGGCTTCTTGAGCCTCCCTTACAGCCTCATCTTTTTTGCCAGCGCTCTCATTTTTATTCAGCTCCTCGGTGGCGGCTATCGATTCCTTCGTAAGCTTACTTCTTTTTGAGAACTTCTTGGCTTTCTTAGCCTTCTTAGCAACTGGCTTCTCCGGTATCGCAGGAGTGCTTTCATCAGCTACTGGCGCTTCACTCGGTGTTGCTTCAGCCGGAGTGGCCGTCGTGTTGTCAGAAGCAGGAGCGGTATCTCCAACCTTTGCTTCCTCAGCATAGGCAAAACCAGCCATAAGCGATATTGCCATTGATAACATACTAATTTTGTTCATTTTCTTCTCCAAACAATAAACGTTGCACAAAACAACATATCTTAATTTCAGTATACAACAATCATGGATAACCTAGAAAAAATTTTATAAAAATCGTAGGTTTGTGAATTTTCTTTTTTTTAAATTTTTGCGAGTAACGACAAAGTTGCCATACTCAATGACGCATGTTAGAATTTATGCTTAAAATGCCATTTATGCATAAAACACATTGAACTACGCAAGGTTTAATCAGAACTAAATGTTGGTTTTCCCGGATGCGACAAACGTACCGCTGATTATCAATGTGGCTCCCAGAAGTGTGATTAAATCTGGAATTTGGTTGAAAAACACAAAACCGAATAGGACTGCAAACGGCAATTCTATATATCTAACAGGGCTTATTGCAGATGCTGTCGTAGCTCTATATGCCAAGAAAATGAATAACTGAATTAAGTTTGCCCCAATTCCAAGTAAAAAAATCAGGCAAAACTCCTTAAGAGTTGGCGTAGTCCAATATATGGGAACAACCACGGCGGATATCAAAGTCGTATAAAGCCCGAAGTAGAATAACATGGTTAATGTATTTTCTTTATGGTCAACCATTTTTTTTATCATTATATTCATAACAGCAAACAACAAGGCCGCGCACGTAGGGATAAAGGCGAGAACATTTATATTTTCGGCCCGTGGACGAAACATCATTATAAGTCCGGAGAAGCCGAGAAAAGTAGCACAGATAGCTGTTTTGCTGATTTTTTCCTTTAAAAAAATTATAGCAAGTGGAAGCATAAAAAGTGCCTCAGAAAATAGCACTGTAGTATTTTCTGCCAAAGGCATAACATTTACGCTATAGCAGCATAGCCCCAATGCGATCGCTCCTAATATTCCGCGTAAAAGATGCCAAAAATGCATATCAGATTTGAACAAATTTTGCCTGGACCTTAACATTGGTATAAGCACAATAGCAACAGAGAAAAAAAATCTAAAGAATGCAATTTCCACGGCATGTAATCTTGTTCCCAAAAATCTAGCAAGTACATCATTCAGCGCCCCAACAAGGTATATCATTATTGCCCAAAATATACCCTGCTTTAGCCCCTTTTCAGAAAACCAACTAAAAAACATTCCATTTCATCACGCATTTTGTATTACATCATTCTACACGAGGTTGATGTAATAACATACAACAAAAACATGGAATGGTTGACTGCTCAAAATAGCAGAGAACTTTTTGTATACTTTATGCTGCCTGTTAAAGAGACTAAGTGATGAGATTAGGAAGTTACATTGACAAACATTCGATTGTTAACGCTGTGCTTTTGGATTCTGAGCGCAGTTGACTCGCGGATATGTTGGAGCGGGATGCACGATGATTAAAAATACACGCCGACGTCTTAAGCACTAGTGTGACAAAGGGAATTTTGGAATGTGAACGTCGAAATTGGCACAAATACTTGCTGTGACTCGCTCTGATATGTGGGGATAAATTTTTCCATAGTATTGCGAAAATTATGTATATATACGCTTTAGAATCTCTTATCTTAAAAATTCCTTTTGCAATTTTACTAGGAGTGATAGACTAAACTTAGTTTTGTTTTTGATTGGAAATCAAGCGTGTTTTTTATTTCAAATGCCTTCGCCGATGCTGGGAATGCTCAATCTGGAGGAATAATGGCTTTTTTGCCGATGATTGCATTTATTGTAATTTTGTATTTTTTGCTAATACGCCCCCAGCAAAAGAGGCAAAGACAGCATCAAGAGCTCATAGCATCTATTAAAAAAGGTGATAAGGTTGTCACAAATAGCGGCATTATTGCTACAGTCTCGAAGGTAGTGAGTGAACATGAAGTTATACTGGAAATAGCAAATGGAGTACACTGCAAATTTGTGAAGTCTGCAATTTCTAGCATTATGGAGAATTCTGGCAAAGTTGACGCTTCTCCGAAGGAAATGGCTCAGCTAGCTGCTACAAATAAAAAAGTGGAAGTTGGTCCCGTGACACTTTTTTCAAAGGCTGACAAAAAAGCTCCTATTAAAAGGGGTGTATCAAAAAAGGTGTCTCCGAAGGAGTAGTGAGGACAGATGCTATGTTAGTTGTATCGAAAGTCAGAGTTATAACCACTCTAACAATTTGCCTTCTAGGATTGTTGTTCGCGTTTCCTTCTGTCGTTGATCAAGCGACTTACGATAAGCTGCCGAAATTTTTGCAACATACCGTAAATTTAGGGCTGGAACTCCGCGGCGGTTCTCACATTCAATTAGAGGTTGATCTGGAATCTGTAAAGCGCGAACGCCAAGAAAGTATATTGGATGAGGCGAGAAAACAACTGAGAAAGCGAAATATCAAATATTCGAAACTGAACGTGCAGACAAGAGGTGATGGATCAGCAATATGTATCTCATTAAAGGATGAGAACGATGCGAAGGATGTTCAAAAGATATTGAACAAGATTGAAAGTGAGCTCGATGTAACTATAACTGGTTCGGAAATAACGGCAGTAATTACTCAAAAGTTTATGGATGAATTCTCTAAGAGAATTGTTGGGGAATCAATAGAAGTAATACGTCACAGAATTGACGAAACCGGAACAAAAGAACCGACAATTTTAAGGCAGGGGACAGACAGAATAGTGCTTCAGCTTCCAGGGGTTGAGGATCCTGCAGAAGTTAAAAGATTGCTGGGAAAGACTGCTGTTTTAACTTTTCATGGAGTTGATGAAACCATGGAAACGATTCCCGCAAAGGCTAATCAAAAAGTGAATCTTCCGAAAAAGCCTGGCGTGGTTTACCTGCCAGAGGATAAAGGCAATGGCGTTGTGTATTATGTGCCGATAAAAAAGCAAATATCACTTACAGGTAAATCGCTTGTAGATGCGCAAGTTTCGATGGATTCTCGAACTGGTTTGCCTGCCGTATCGATAAAATTCGACGCAATTGATGGAACTCGGAAGATTGCCGAATTATCAGCAAAATATCTTCATAAGCAATTTGCAATGGTTTTGGATGGGAAGGTGCTGAGTGCCCCAGTATTTCAGGCGGTGTTAAATGATGGCAATGCTCAAATTACTGGAAATTTCACTATGGAGGAAGCAACAGAGTTGGCTTTGTTATTGCGCGCCGGTTCGTTGCCTGCGCCGCTTAATGTTGTGGAAGAAAGGAATGTTGGGCCGAGCCTTGGAACAGACTCTATAAATGCCGGAAAGAATGCGACTATGTGCGCCTTTTTCTTTGTGGCAATATTTATGATTGCATCATACGGTATTTTCGGGCTATTCTCCGTCATAGCTATATTTATGAATATAACCTTATTGTTTGCATGCTTAACGTTATTGGGAGCGACGTTGACTTTGCCAGGAATTGCGGGTATAGCATTGACTATTGGAACTGCAGTTGATGCGAATGTTCTGATATATGAGCGTATACGCGAAGAAGTTAGAATTGGAATAAAAACAGCTATGGCGATATCTCAAGGATACAGGTTGGCGATGATGACTATAGTAGATTCAAACTTAACAACCTTAATTGGTTCAATTGTGCTGTATGAATTTGGTTCTGGGCCAATTCGTGGGTTTGCTGTAACATTAGCTCTTGGGACAATCATATCGCTATTTACAACATTTTCGCTTACTAAGTCGGTGATTGCCTATTACATGAGAAGGCAGAGAAACAAAGAGATTATTGTATAAGAGAAAGGAAAATTTATGTTTCGTTTGCATCTAATACCATATGGAACCAAGATTGATTTTGTAGGTAAGAGTAAATATTTTTTTACATTGGGCATACTTGCGGTAATGACCAGTTTGGCCTTCATATTTTTTAAAGGTATGAACTATGGTATAGATTTCAAAGGCGGATATATATTCGAAGTCACCATGCCTGAAGTGCCAGACGTTCAATCCCTAAGAGAAAAACTAGGATCAGTAGGCCTTGGAGAAGTAGCGATCCAACAATTTGGCGCAGAAAAAGATCTCATGATAAAGTTGGAAAAATCGGAAGAGGGCAAAGGACAGGCTCTTGCGATCCAAAAGGTGAAAGATACTTTAGGAAGTGGAGTGATATACAAAAAGGTTGAGACAGTTGGCCCAAAGGTGGGGAGCGAACTTGTTTCGAATGCTATAAAAGCCGTTACTTTCGCACTGATAGCAATGTTGTTATACATAGCCGTTCGGTTCGAGTGGCAATTCGGAGTTTGCGCTGTGGCCGCGTTGTTTCATGATTGCGCCATAATTTTTGGATTATTTTCAATATTCCCTCTGGAGTTTAGTGAAACTTCGATTACGGCAGTGCTGCTTACTGCGAGTTATTCCATAAATGATACCGTCGTTATTTTCGATAGAATACGAGAAAATCTAAAGCGGCATAAAAAACTGGGGCTTAAAGAACTCATTAACTTAAGTCTAAACGAGACATTATCTCGTACGACGTTGACAGCAACAACGACGATACTAGCGGTTCTGGCATTATACCTATTCGGAGGGAAGATTATCGCTGCGCTCGCTCTCCCTATTATGGTTGGCATTATGATAGGAACCTTTTCTTCAATATTCGTTGCATCCCCTCTGTTAATGTATTTAAACATAAAACGAGATACTGAAGTAACGCCTGTACCAGCGAATATCGGCTAGTTTTTAGCTCAGGATGATTGAGAGCGTCAAATTTTATTTGCCGATCCCAAATGATAGGGATTGCCAAACAAATTAACAAAAAAGTTCTCTGCTATGCAGAAATAGGGCTATTGAGAGTCCTAACATTAACGCAGATTTGCTGTAACATTTGGTTTTTCGGTGCAATCTGGCTAAATAATAACGCAAGACCGAATTATAACTCTCCA
>CACYDS010000099.1 GCA_902773285.1 uncultured Pseudomonadota bacterium
CTGCACATCAGAGAACTTTTTTGTTAATTTGTTTGGCAATCCCATGTGAGAATGTTCATTGCATATCTACTACAGAATTTTGTAAAATTTTATTGGTGTATTTTTTGGATTTGGAGAACGCATTATGAATGTAAAAAACTCAAAAGGAGCGTTTTTATCGGTTGTATTATGCTGGATGTTTTATTTATTTGCGTATGTCATCAGAGTTGAACCTAGTGTTGTCGCAAAAAGTTTAATGAATGAGTTTGGCATTACTTCATCTGTTATTGGTTTTTTGGGATCAATCGCTTATTTACCATACGTTGCTATGCAAATTCCTTGCGGGATTATTACGGATAAGTTGGGAACAAAAACCGTGGTATTAGGTAGTTGTGCGATTTGTTCGATCGGAGCGTTTATTTTTGGTTCAGCTAGTTCTATTTTGCAATTGGAGATTTCTAGATTTTTGATCGGTCTTTCAACTGCTGCCGCATTTTTATGTTGCGGAAAAATCGCCACGGAATTTTTTGATAAGCGCAAATATGCAATGTTTATGGGAATAGCTATGTGTATGGGATGTGTTGGCGGTATTTCCGGAAGTGCTCCAACGGCTTATTTGGTCGCAAAATTTGGATGGAGAGTAGCGACTTATACAATTGCTGCATTCGGATCCATTTTAACTTTGATGATTTTTTTCTTTATGAAAAGATGTCCAAAAGTTCAGACTACCGAAAAAACTCATATTTTGGCTGGGTTAAAGATAATATCTAAGCAACCAAGAGCTTGGATACTTGGTTTTTACGGAGCTATGACATATTTGCCATTAAGTGCACTAGCAGAGCTATGGGTAGTCCCGTTTATGGAACACAGGTATGGGATCGATACTACGAAGGCCGCCATTTCTTCGATTATAATATTTATCGGTTTTGCGATAGGTTCTGTTGTAGCTGCATGGGTGGCAGAAAAAATAAAGAGCTATAAGAAAACGATAATTATATTTACACTTGGAATAGCTCTAGCGTTTGGTATAGCTATCTACAGTGATGGTATCAGTTACGAAGTATGCTTGCTTATGTTATTTATAGGTGGGGTTTGCGCTGGCGCTAACAATCTGGTTTTCCCGATAGCATATGATCTAGTTCCACCAGCGTATGGCGGTACTTCCACTGGATTTACAAATGCCTTGGTGATGTCAAGTGGGATATTATTTCAGCCGCTTTTAGGAAAGATATTGGATTTCACAAGAAACGGTTTAGTTGATGAATCCGGTGCACCTATCTACAACTTGACTATGTATCGAAGTGCATTCCTAGCTGTTCTAGTAGCACTGTTCCTCGCTATGATTGCTTCCTTCTTTATCAATGATTTGAAGCGTAAGGAAGCTTAGGTGCCTAGACACATACCGAGAATATACTGTTCTGACTGTAACAGCGAATGCTTTGTAGTGCCGGAGTATCAGCTGAATCATATGTTAAATGTTCTGCGGATGCGAGAAGGCTCCCAAATTTTGGGATTCAATGAAACGTATGGCGAGTGGCTATGCGAAATAACACGGATAAGAAAATCGTCAATCGAAATAAGGATGATATACCAAACTCGAAAATTTGTGCGCGCGCCCAAATCAGCTTTGGGTATATGTCAAATTAAACCTGACAATATGAAATGTGCGATAGAGAAATGTACTGAACTCGGAGTAACGGACTTTTATCTTTTAAAGAGCGAATATACCAATTATACCAATGATGTTAATAAATTAAGACGGATTGCTATTTTGGCATCGGAACAATCGGAACGCCTGGATATTCCGAACATAAGAGCAGAAAGGCACCTGAATGAATTTATAAATAATCTGCCTGCGGACTATACATGGTTTTCTGCAATAGAACGAACTGAAGATGCGCGATATCCATTAGATTTTGATGTAGTAGGACACTCACCTGGTTTTATAGTTGGGGCAGAAGGAGGTTTTTCGGATACAGAAAAATTGCTACTAAATCAAAATACGACAGCAATTCGACTTTCAAGGAATATACTTCGGTCAGAAACTGCAGCTATAGCGTGCATAGCGTTTGCAGGAATGATGACGAAGTAGATTGTGGAGCGGTGTAGTAAAGTTGTAATAGCTCCATATATCACCACACCTAAAATAGGCTTGTTGATTTGAATGTATATGGTAATGCATAAAAGCCTGAAGGCACTTCATTTACTATCGCAAAGCAAGTTGATCCAGAACCTGAAATTCCACTAACAATTGGAGACATCTTTAGTAAGTCACGCAAAACTGCGCCTAACTGCGGAGCAAGTTCTAAAGCTGAATTTTGTAAAGAATTATGGAAATTTCGCAATTGAAAATTTTCTATGATATGTTCAACACTTTCAATATTTTTGAGAAATGGGCCTTTAAGATTTTTAAAAACTTCTCGCGTAGAAAGTCTTGTCCCATCATTGATAATGATGATACGTTGGCTACCTACTGGTAAATTAATTTTTCGAATTTCTCCATCAATTCCAGTTCCATTTAAATAAACAAAACGACACTTTGTAAAGTATTTAAAGAGGAATACTCTTGTATCAGCTCCTAGGGAGCGAAACATATCGATGTATGATAATTTTTTTTGTTGAGAAAATTTCCAAAGATCAAAAACAGAGTTGATGAAGCAAGCGGCATCGCTGGACCCTCCGCCAAGCCCAGCACAAATAGGAATATTTTTTAAGACATCTAAATGTGGGATTTTTCTATCAAAATGCTTTAATAAAATTTGCCAAGCCTTAGTTATCAAGTTATCTTCAATTCCTGGAATTATTGCGGACTTTTCATCAAATTCTTTGTCGGGATAAAAAATTAATTTGTCATATATATCTCTTAAAAATGCGAAAACACTTTGCATTTTATGGTAACCATTATCTGATTTTCCTGTGATATTCAGGAATAAATTGACCTTTGCAAAAGCGCGCGATACAATCGGATACATGAGCGAGAATTCATCCAAGATAAGCTTAACTCAAATAGAACGGCTGCTATCAATATGGTATCGGACGTTCGGAATCGAGCATGTTTTTCATACGGTTGATTGTATGGAAAAGTTCGACAATAATCAAGAATTAGGTGTGAACAAGGATTGTGAAAAGGTGAACTTTTCATCACTAGATGAACTTAGACAAGCGGTATTAAATTTGGACTTTCATTTAAAAAAAACTGCGAGACATACAGTATTTTCCGATGGAGATCCTAATTCTGATGTAATGATTATAGGAGAAGCTCCTGGACAAGACGAAGATGAGCAAGGTAAGCCTTTTGTCGGTCAAAGCGGTAAATTGCTGAATGCCATACTATCATCAGTCGGCTTAAGGCGCAACGAAGTTTACATTTCCAACATAGTTTTTTGGCGACCTCCTGGAAATCGTACACCGTCTGCAGAAGAAATTGCATTTTGTATGCCATATGTGGAACAACACATTAAATTGGCACATCCCAAGGTCATTTTGCTTCTGGGGGGAGTCGCGGTGAAATCTATATTAAATACGTCCGAATCAATTTCGAGACTTCGTGGTTACTGCAATACTTACCTAAACATCCCGGTAATTGCTACTTTTCATCCGGCATATTTGTTACGTTCCCCATGTCAAAAAGCTCTCGCTTTCCGAGATTTTATTTTGTTGAAGAAAACTCTTTCAGCTTAGTTTACACCTTGCTATTGTGACTTTCTTCGAACATAAGGAAATAAAACCAGCCACGAAATAGATTTTTTCTGTTAGTTCTTCGAGAAGTATGCCGCTGTATTGTGTTATGTATTTGCATAATCTAAAGTCTCCTTTCTTAAATTAAAAACATACAATTTAATTCTTGAGACTGTTTTTCTTATTTGCTAGCCATAGGTTACCTCACTTTCTCTTAGGCATTTTTTTGTTTCATATGTTATGAACTGATACAGATAGTTAATCTCTTATTGATTTTTCAAGGGATTTGACATAAAATTCCAAACGAGGTGAGGTTTTTGGTATTTGTTATATGCGGTGTTGCAAAGATTGCCTTTACAGACGTAGGTATAAGGTAGCACTTGTCGGCAACCCAAATGTTGGTAAATCCTCAACCTTTAATATGCTAAGCGGGAAATATGCTGAAGTTAGTAATTATCCAGGCACTAGCGTATCAGTAGCTTGGAGTAAAATGGATTTTGGGATTCTGGTTGATACTCCTGGAATATATGATTTAAATGAACAGACCAATGTTGCGGAAATAACAAGAAAACACCTCAAAAATTCAGACATAATCATAAATGTAGTAAATGCCTTGACTCTCGAGCGAGACTTAAAATTAACGATGCAGTTGCTAGAAAAGAATTACAATGTCGTTTTAGTTATTAACCAAATTGATCAGGCAGAGAAACGTGGGAGGCAAATAAACTATGCCGAACTGGAAGAGCTGGGGATCAAAATCATAAAAGCCGCTGCAACAAAGGGAATAGGCAGAGACGAGATAATTCGGGAAATTACATCAGATGGACTGGACATTTGTGGGATAAACACGCATAAGGCGAACATTTGCCTAAACAATGTTTCATTGCTGCAATCTTCAGTTTCGTCAAGCAAATTAGATAAATTTTTCTTGCATCCGATTTTGGGGTGGAGTGCTGTCGCATTCATTTTATATGCTTTATTTATTTTTCTTGGAATTTTTGTTTCTGGAATTGTTGTTGATTGCCTAGTCGATCTTATGCAACAACACTACATCCCGGTTGTGACATCAACCATACAAAATCTTCTCGGCAATAATGTCATATCCGATATTCTTGTTGGCGAATTTGGAATTTTTACGATGGTTGTGCAATCCATTATAGGGATACTTCTGCCTCTGATTGCGGGATTTTACATAATAATGGCGTTTTTGGAAGATTCGGGGTATATCCCACGTATGGCAATTCTTACGAAAAAATTTTTCAATTTTTTAGGACTAAATGGCGATGCGGTAATACCAATTCTTTTGGGATTTGGCTGTAGTGTTATGGGGACAATTTCGACGCGAATATTGGCAACAAAGAAGGAACGAATAATCGCTACGTCTTTGATTGCGATAGCAATACCATGCGCAGCCCAACAAGGCATAGTTTTTTCTATGTTGGCTAAAATCAATAGTTTTGGATATTGGGTAGCGTATATCGGAATTATGCTTTTTTTGATGACAGTAAGTGGCATTGCTATGAATCGATTTTTGCCAGGAGCTATAACAAAATTTGCTATGGAATTGCCAATATTAAGGATTCCGTCCGTAAAAAACTGCTATAAAAAAACATTGTATAGGGTCAGAGATTTTTTGCTAGAGACATTCCCGGTATTTTCTATCAGCTCTATTTTTATTACGGTGCTATATAGGTATGGCGTGTTGAACTGGCTAGAACAGAAACTTTCCTGGATGGTTGCAAATTGGCTGCAGTTACCTAGCGCTTTTTCAAATGTGTTTGTTATGGGGATAATACGCCGAGATATGGCATCGTTGGAGGTTTTGAATATTTCTCATAATTTTTCTACTAGCAATGTGCAAATTTTTACATCAGTCATCGTCATAAGCTTATTTGTCCCATGTATTAATGCAATTATCGTTATATCTAAAGAATTAGGATGGCGCCTAGCTACGTTTTTATGGGGTTTTACGTTTGTCTTATCCGTATTTATCGGAGGAATAGTCGCAAGAGCATTTTAGAGCCGGACTAAAATTTTAGAGCTAGAACAAAGATTCACCCCCCATCTCGTCAGAAAATTTTACTCTACTATCTGTTTAAGTTTTTGCCTATATACCATTGCCTTCCCCTCTATAATCACTTTATGCAATAAAGTTATATAAAACACCATTATTCTGATAATGTTATTATTGCTTTTTCTGCTAAGAATTTTACAATTTCATCCGCATTTAACGTGTCATAGAAATTTACCATTAATGTATTGAATTCCAAGATATCAGTTGTTCCTATATTCAGAACGCCTATTCCTGCATCAAGTAGAATCCCGTTAGCAATAAGCCTGGCTGTACGCTTATTGCCATCCCAATAAAATTGATTTAAAGATCCCCAAAGAAACAACCTAATTGCCTGCTCAACTGGATGAAAATCCACCATGACGGTTGGTAATTCAAAGGTGAAGATTTTTTCTAAATTTTCAAAATTTGGTGATTTATAATTTGATGTGCCCGCTATACCTACAGAACCATTTCTAAATATCCCAGCATATATAGCTTCATTTCTTGCGATAATCTTGTTTATTTTGTGAAAATAGCTTTTTGCAACGAAAAAGGTTTTATCTTCAACATCTGACAGTATGCAATGCCATGCATCTTTTATGTTTAACACCTGCTCAACGTCGTTTATTTTATGGCCACCGATTGTAACTCCGTCCATTAATGTTTGGACTTCCGGAAAAGTTATCGGATTATTTTCCATTTTAGCCATGTCAAATACATATTCTGGTAGCATCTTTTTCGCCAGCATTACGGCTTTTGCTTTGCTGGTTTTAAACTTTCTGTTAGAAATTTTATACGTATATTCAAATAGCATAAAAAACAAAAAAACTTAATTGGAATTTTATCAACTACATTGTAACGTACGCAAATGCGATATTACAATACGTATTGTCTATGTTCATAAGATATGTGACAAAGTTGTCTCATACGTTATGGACTGATACAAATGCATTTATAAAATTTTATGTTTTTTCGTATAATTGTTTGTGGATTGGTCTTAGTTTTTAGAAGAGAATATGAATATAAAATCTTTGTGCTTAGCTGGAACGCTTTTAGTGTCCGTTGGTGTAAGTTCTGAAGCAGAACATGGAGCTTTACACACGGAGAATGAGGGTAATGTGGGTCATGCCAATTTGGCTCTCTTTTCTCCAGATAATACGTTCACGCAAAATATAGCAAATCAAACAGAAGAACAGAATACACAACAGCAAAATGTCAATGTCGAGGCCTATGAGCCAAACTTAATAACTATTCCTGTTGCAAATGCACAATATGATCCGGCGCAAAATCAGCATACAAATGTAATGCCGTTTTTAGTACAAATTGTGAACGGTAAGTTGTACCTTCTACAAGGCTTAGAGTTGGGGACTAATGCACCTTTGTATTTGCAGATAGATGTGCCAGGTATTACAGATCCAAATGCTGACGAACAAAACAGCAATGTTACAGAACATGAGTCGGCTGTGATAACTGGTCAAGCTGTAAATGATCAAGTGAATGATAATGATCCAGCTCATGTTCCAAACGCAAATACAATAGAGTCCTCTGGACAGAATCAGGATAACAACCAGCAAGGAAATTACACTGCTAATAATTTAAATAATGATATGGGTAAAATGCAGTTGTAATCATTAAAGCTATAACTTAAGAAATAAGAGTTATATAGAACGTTACACATATACAAACATTGTATATGTGTAATTTTTTGATTGTTTTCTAAATTGAGCTTATGATCGCAAGATCATCCGTTCATCTATGCGATATCATCGCCATCATTATTGTTGCCGAAGGTCAGGACTTTCAGCCTGTTACGTAATTTTTGAAGCTCACTATTAAGTGCAGCAGCTTTAAAACTAAGCACATTCGAACACGAACTGCTCGTCAAGACTGCTAATTTATCCATTAAATATTCCTCCCTTGCAAGAAGATTACGTATTTCATTTTTTCCAACTGAATAAAAAGACATATCAATTCACCCGAATACCCACAAATATATTATCGTGCATTCATGAGTGTGGTGGCAAGTGTATTAAACCTCATTGCGTATATCTCTATGCGCAGTTCAGGCGCCCCACCAACTTCGGGATCACATCTGGTTGAAATGTGATGCTATAATTCCAGCTCCGATGACAGTGTTATTTGCATTGTATATGGCGCAGATTTGTCCCGGAGTTACCGGCGTTCTCGATTTTTCCAATAACTCGATAGATGCTCCATTTGCAGTTTTGGTAATTTGCGCTTTTGTTTTTTCAGAGGAAGAACGAAGTTTAACGAGAGCTTCGAATGAAGTGGTAGTGTCCAGTATCCAATTAGCAGAAAACAAATTGAACTTACTACGTAGCCAATCATTCGAGGATCCGACAACGATTTGATTCAAATTGCGATCTACGTCGACCACGTACAATGGCTCATTATATGCGATACCGACACCGCGACGTTGCCCGATTGTATAATTTTCAATTCCATTGTGTTTCCCCAAAATTTTCTTTGTGCCAGA
>CACYDS010000100.1 GCA_902773285.1 uncultured Pseudomonadota bacterium
TATTATAACTTTTGACGAAACAGAACCAAAGGATTACGAACCTGAACATTGGAATGCGGTGATTTTGTATAACTATATCCATGAGGCTATTAATGGAGAATTGAAGTCTACAAAAGTAGCGGAAGTATTGAAAAAGAAACTTGAAAAAATAAAAAATTATTATATAGATTACTATACAAAAAAGCTCGAGAATAATATTGAGAATACCAATCAATTGATCGATGACCTTACTGAAAAACTTGAGAATGCTATACAAGAGATACAAGCGTATGTGGATGCGCTGCATTTGCCTCAGACTTTAGCAGATCTATTTAAAAATAACAAACAACGTTATGATAGTCCAAAATGGAAGAATGTTCTCAATCAAGATGCAAAGATTCGGTATATTGCACCTGATGTGGATTGGGAGTATGCTAATAATAAAGAACTGCGGTTTGACTTCGGTTTCAGCAAATTCAATACTAATACCCCGGATGAGAGATTGCGATATATGCCAACCTTCAGATGTCACGAGAATAAGCTGTTCATTGCTCAATTAAAGATAGAATTACAATATTGGGAAGGCAATTCTCTGTGGTCAACTAAGAAGACCCAATATATAACAAGTATAGATGAACTCAACAGGAGTGGCGGTTGGCTGTTGAAACGGCTAACAGGATTAGTTGAAATACCTGATCCAGAACTGTGGGAATGGTGGAATGGTGGAATGATGAAAGCTCTGAGGTGCACACTAGCAGTATAATCGGGGAGCTATGAGATTTCTACAAATATGGAACTCTGACGCAAAATAGCACTCCGGTTTTTCAAATAGCTTGGCTAAAGCAGGGAGCTCTACTTTTTGAGTTTAGTCATGCTATTTATCTTAAAAGTTGTTCAAATACTGCAGAGCAAGTCTCTTTGATTCTTCGACTGCCGGTTGGTCAAAAGGATTTACGTGCACTAAGTGAGCTATAACTAAAACTTCTATGAAATTCTTTGCCATCAGTTCTCCAAGCGTTGCGATATCTATTTTCTCATATTCTAGAACACGAACAGGGGCATTTGCCTTCAGCACCTGTATTGTCGCTTTTGCATGAGCATACATAAGTTCATTGGTAGTGTGACCTTTCAGATAATCAATTACTTTTCCGCAAATTGTTGGCTGTATTGGTAGAGTCGGTTCGTTATTTTTGGCAACTATGATTGTATAAAATTTATTAGCAGGTCCGCCCAAAAATAACTGTAACATTGAGTGCTGATCCACGGTCCCCATGGTGCGTATAGGCGTGATGCCAAAATCTTTAGATTTTCCTAGGCTTTCCGATATAAGCTGCACTGCCCATTTCGTATAGTCTTCAAGCATATCCGAATACGGCATGATGACGTGTTGGTTTATCACCCTGTTCTTGAATGCTTTATCATACATTTCGTATGCCTCAGAGAAAGTTCGGGCATTGGAATCTTCTTGCACTTCAATCAATGTTTTCTGAGCAGCTTTTGTAAAACCGTCAATATCGACATTGCCGAGCAATGCCGGTAATAACCCGACTACTGAAAATACGGAAAATCGCCCACCAATTTTCGGATTATGCTCAACTACCTCCATATTGAGTGAAGTTGCGATCTTTCTCAAATCATTGTCATCCGAGAATTCCGTTATAGCGACAGCGCGATTTTGGTAATCGAAATTTTTCCACATTTCGCAAAGAGTTAAAAAGGTCATTAGCGTTTCGGTAGTTCGGCCAGATTTCGATATTACTATTAGCCCCGTATCGGCCGGATTACACTTCCTGATAGCATTGAGAAAATTTCTGGAATCAACATTTTCTACGAATATCACCCTCGGCTCGACACCTGACGCATTTGCTTGAAAATTCACCAAACACTTGCCGCCGAGGCTGGAACCACCAGTCCCTAAAACGAGAATTTTGCCACAGTTTGAAAACTTCTTTGCCAATTTTTTTATGGGCGCCAAATCCTCATAAATAACCTTGAAAATGTCGAGGTTATTGATTTGTTCTAGTATATGTTTATATGTTTCATTGTATACTGCGTCTTTCACCGCTCTTACCAATCCACTCGTTCGTATATGAAAACTATACCATCTTCTACATCCAGATGGTTTAAAGTTTTATCAATGATCGAATAATTATCTTCGTGTGACCTATCATTTATCAGTCGCGATTCTGGAATTATATAATGCGCCATCCATTGTTCATTTTTGATGCTATAAAAATAACATTGCTGCTCTAGAATTTCTCAAACAAAAACAAGTGATATCGAATATCACTTGTTTTATTTCGGTGCTTTGATAGAGTTAAAAACTGACTTTTGCTCCGACGACAAACAAGTTTGCTGTCTGTTTCTTTATTGCATTCCGGTCCTTTGGATCTTTGCTTAATGAATTATATGCAACACAAGCCTCATCACACGATTTTGTCTTCACGTAATCGTATTCAAAAAATACCATCAAGCCATCGCATATTTTATATTCGGCAGCCAAGTTAATAGCATTTCCATTTGCTTTAGCATCAGTGTGTACTTTACGAGTCATGTGGTGATATACACCTGAGAATGTCCAGTTATCGTTTAAACGATATTGAAAACCGCAGTTCCAGGCTCTACCAGCATTAGATTTATCTGTTCCAAGGAAGTTGCCAACTGTGTATATCCTGGTAGTACCAGCAGCAACTCCGTTTCCGCCTCCTGCTACTGGCCCAGTCCCATCCACTTTTTCTACAAAAATATCCTTTGGAGTTCTGGATTTGCCATTATTTAGGTAACCAATACCAAATGACCATTTTTGATAGCTGACTGTCGCGCTAAGTAAGAATGAACTTGCATTCCGTAACTTTACATCTTTGCTCTTTTCCGCATCACCTATCCCTGATGTAATGTCCTTGTTTGGATTATTTTCCTGAGCTGTTGGATATTCATAGTAGCCATAACTTTTAGTCGTTACTTTTTTCGTGCTTTCGCACACGTACACGGCGGAAATCTTTGTGCCTATGCCGTTCTTGAACTGGTACTCATGCGTCAAAGCGAATGCCATATTGTTTCTACCTGCAGGTTTTTGGCTACCATCACCTTTTTGGAACATACCGTTGTCATTCCCGTTAGAAGAACTACCAGCACGACGATTTTTGTCATTATGTCCATGATGCTTCGTGTCTGGCGTATATGAAACTGCAAACTGAAAGCCATAAATCCTAGGCGAGTAATACACAATTTTAGTCGCCTTGTTTGAATAAGCAATTAGATTGATTGGCGATATAACGCCCGTTGCAAAATCGATTTCATGAGGTATTGTCCCATCGAGACCACCTGTTCCACCAAGGA
>CACYDS010000101.1 GCA_902773285.1 uncultured Pseudomonadota bacterium
AGAATACGCTTATAAGGATGACGGGGGCGCACAGGTTATTGAGACAACATGGTTCAACGTATCTGCCTGCATTGATAAAGACGAAGCATCATCTCTTCATCTGGAGAAAGGCGCCCATGTCTACGTGAAAGGCCGTCTTCGCCTCCGTCACTACCTGGATGCCATGGGGACGCCAAGGGCCCTTCCTGAGGTCGTCGCCCATTTGGTAAAACTTGAGCCATGAAAAGGGCTCTCTAAATCTAAATTTTAATATACCTCTTATTTCCGCAAAAATGCAGACATGACATATAGATGGAACAACTGAGTAAGAAAAAAATTATTATCTTTGCGAAGGCAGAGTAAATGTCTGCCTGAAAATATTGATGAAAGTGTGATGTTTCATCCTTGATGTGAAAAATCTGGTAAATTTTCCTCGAAACAAGGACGGCATGCATTCATCACTTGCTGTGATTATATCGATTCGATATATCTGGCGAGTGTGGAGCAGTCTATTTGTTTCAAGGTCTTACCAGAGCCCTCACATCAGATAGGCATCGGCTCCACACTTTTGTTGTTTTTATTTAAGCTAAACATGGAGCCTGTCTAGCGTATCGAATTATGAAAAAAACAAAAAAAATTTTCGGAGCGATTGTAATCTCTCTCGTTAGTTTGTTGTCCTTGGTAAGTTGCTCTAAAAATTGCCGCTGCACGGCAACCACTTATTTAAATGGTGAGGTAGAAAGAATTATTCAGATGAATTATAATGCTAACGGCTGCTCAAATTCAGACATAACAACTGAGACATCTCAAGGAACACAGCGTCAAGTGATAATTTGCAAATAGCAACCGCAATGTTTAGCGGACAAACCGCAAGTCGGATTTGTGCAGTACTATCCGGCTTGTGTTTTTGTGTATCTGCAATTATGAAACTGTTGGATCTGGACAGTTTTAAATTATATCTATTCTCGCTCATTCCAATTCCTTTCACGCTTGTGGAGATTTGCGTTTATTTTCTTCTTGGTATCGAATTGGGTATTGGAATATGCCTCGTTTTAAATATATCCGTGAGGGATGTTTGCGGAGTAGGACTTCTATTGATTGGACTGTTTTCTGTTTTTTTAATCTGGCGAATATTCATAGGCGATGATGAGAATTGCCACTGTTTTGGTAGTAAAATCGCAATGTCACCGACGGTCTCTCTTATAAAAAATGCCATTATAACCACGCTCCTTATCCCTGGCTTAAATGCTGTAAAGCCATCTGCTCGTATTCGCCTAACCAGCATAGCAATTCTCGTCGCAGCTGTCATCCTTTCAGCGGCTATATCTTTTCCTTATTTTGTGGTCAAGAAAACAAAAACCGAGGATTTAATATCTGAAGAACTCTTTACAGATTTTTGGGAGAACGCGTATTATTCAGAAGATGTCGCTATTGTGTCTTTTCTAAGCATCCACTGTAATTATTGTAAAAAATATATTACGAAGCTAAACACGCTTGTTTCCAGAAGTCAAGTTCCGGAAAACATCTACATTGTCTTGCTCGACGAAGGTGCAGAATTGAAAGAAATAGATACTTTCTTTGAAGAATATGCGAACGGGCTAAGATTCACTTATAGCCTCCTCTCTGCGGATGTTTTTCTGCCCATTGTCCGAGGAAATATCCCTGTCGGAGTTTATCTTCAGGGTGGCAAAATTAATAAAGCATTCGATTTGATTAGTCTTAATGAAAAATCATTTGATATAATACCAAATAAATAGACTTCTGCTGTATTTGCTGGTTAAACGTATCTATTAAGTAAACATTAGCGAATCTGCCATATACCATCTCGCATAAGATTTGCGACCATCTGGTAGAACCTGAGCCAATCATTAAATAAGGTGTTGTCTGAACCAAGTCCGCAAAGGTATTGCCCGGCCAGCAATCCGTCAAGGTTGTAATGAACGCTTCGCGACCTTGACAGAGAGCCGGCCAGGCCGATATTGGGCTGCTACCTTGGTTCAAATCAACTTGTGTTCAACGTCCACGAGGGGCCTA
>CACYDS010000102.1 GCA_902773285.1 uncultured Pseudomonadota bacterium
CACATTTGTGGCTATTATCGCAGACGCTAAACAAAACGCTAGTTTATTAAATCTCTGTAACATATTTTTTCTCCTATAAAATAAAAAAACAATCTATTCTCGCTGAGAATAATAGTATTATATCTCAAAAAATTATATTTTGGGAGGAAAAATATTACCACTAATGGCAAAAAATGAAATTTTATTGGACGAATTGATATTTTCTTTATCGATAACAACTAAAACAATACAAATTTTTTTTTACAAGATCTAGCTAACCTGATTTCTATTTCCGTCCATATAAACTATTTCTTAATGATTGTTTGCTAGGATCTAATGGTAATTCTCTGAGACATAAAAAGCAGTGGTAAGTAAAATCAGGACGGTTGCGTTTGTTGGCATGAGGCCAATAGAGATAGTCGTAGAAGCGCAAATTTCTCCTGGTTTAAGCTCATTTTGCATTGTTGGATTGCCCGATAAAGCAGTTGGAGAGGCTAAGGAACGTATAAGATCAACATTTTTCCAGTTAGGGATCGGATTTCCTTCTGGAAAGGTTGTTATCAATATGGCTCCAGCGGATATTCCAAAGGCGGGCTCACATTACGACTTGCCAATCGCTTTGGCAATTTTTGGAGCGATGGAAATAATAGATATTGCGATGCTTGATAACAGCATATCGATCGGGGAACTTGGGCTTGATGGTACCTTACCGTATATATCAGGGACGATATGCGCTGCCATGTTGGCAAATGAGAAAAATTTATCGCTTATATGTCCTCAGAAATGCGAAAACGAAGCCCTGTGGAGCGGAAATAACAATATTATTGCTACACCAAGTTTGATCGCTCTCCTCAACCACATTAACGGTACCACTCAGATAAGCCCAGCTGAAAGCGCAAAAATAAACCCTAATGAGGTTGATTTTGGAATAGATATGGCGGATGTCTCTGGACAACTATTTGCCAAACGAGCGCTTGAAATAGCTGCATCTGGCGGACATAATGTCCTTATGATTGGTGCCCCAGGTTCTGGAAAATCGATGTTAGCTTCACGAACAAAGACTATCTTGCCGCCGCTATCTCCAGCCGAAGCTCTGGAAACCACTTGTATATATAGTCTTGCCGGAATGTTGCCGAAAGAGGGACTGATATACTACCCCCCATATAGAGAACCACACAATTCGGCTTCGTTGATTTCGATAGTTGGCGGTGGCACCGACGCGAAACCTGGCGAAATTTCTCTAGCCCATAACGGCATTTTATTTTTGGATGAATTGCCAGAATTTCAGCGTTCTGTTATAGAGGCCTTGCGCCAACCATTGGAAACAAACGAGATTACCATTTCTCGCGCTAAAGAACATATAACGTATCCTGCAAATATCCAGCTCATAGCGGCAATGAACCCTTGTAAGTGCGGGTATTTTGGGTTACCAGAAAAACAATGCGCCAAATCCCCCAAATGCGCTGTTGAATACAGAAATAAAATTTCAGGCCCTATTCTGGACAGATTTGACATCGTTATTTATGTAAATAGTGTGAAGATCTCAGAACTATTTGAGACCGCTCATAAAGAATCTTCAGCAATTATACGGCGACGCGTAGAAAATGCTAGAATCTTGCAAAAAAAACGGGCCGAGAAATGCGCTGTAAATTCGTGCTATTTGAATGGCAAAACTCAAGGAAAGTACCTTGAGGAGATAACAAACCTTAATGCGGAAACGTCCAAATTTTTTCAAAAGGCTGTGGAAAATTCTAATATATCTGCACGCAGTTGTTACAAAATTTTGAGAGTCGCCAGAACAATTGCGGATATGGAGAACGAGCAATCTATCCGGCAAAATCACATCTCTGAAGCACTACAATATCGACTACTTGAATGATGATCACAATCCATCTATTAAAACGTATGCTACAGCATAAATGTGTTCATCGCTTACAGATGCGTGTACCGAAAAAGTTTTTGCCTTCTTTTGCAGATTTGCTAGAGCAACCCCCTGTAGCTTTACTCCTGGCCGCCCATTTTGATCGTGAAAAACCTCCATGTCGTGCCACTTTATCCCTTTTGCATCTGAAAGCGCCTTTATTGTAGCTTCCTTGAGCGCATACATTTTTGCCAGTGAATTTACAACGTTGCTTCTGGCAAAACAAAACGCTATTTCATGCTCAGTGTATATTTTTTTTAAAAAATGAGAGCCAAATTTTTGGAACAAGGCACCGATACGTCTAACATCGACTATATCGATACCTACTCCAACAATCATAACTATTTTGCTACGAATGGCAACAATGCTAAAATTCGCGCGCGTTTAACCGCTTTCGCAATTTCTCTTTGTCTTTTGATAGGTTGAGAATTTATGCGACTCGGGATTATCTTTCCTCTTTCTGATATAAATTTCGATAGAGTTCTGACATCCTTGTAATCTATAACAAGCTCCGTCTTCGCTCCTGATTTCTTTTGTTCTTTGCTTTCCATAGTTTCTCTCCTTTATTCCTGCACCGGCATAGCTTTGTATTCCTTCTTCATTAAAGCTGAAGGAGCATTATCAAGCTTATCAACTTTGACTATTAAGGATCTAATTACGTCTTCACTTATTCTGAAACGCCTCTCAAGTTCCTTGATTGCATCGGCGTTGGCCACTAAGTTCAAGAGGACATAATGCCCTTTTTTGCATTTGTTTATTGGATATGCCAAAGTTCGCAAACCACAAAATTCAGTCTTGGTTACATCCCCGCCAAGCCCCTTTACAACAGAAATCGCTTCTTGAGCAACAGATTCGACGTGACTTGAAGACGCTTCCTGTCTAACTATAAATACTGCTTCGTAAAAATTCATACACTTTCTCCTTTCGGTTGATTACTGAAAACAGCAACCAGCTTGCTGACCA
>CACYDS010000103.1 GCA_902773285.1 uncultured Pseudomonadota bacterium
GCAAAGCCGAAACTACACAGCGATGCAATGCCTGAATTGCAGAAGATTAAAGTAACATCTCACACAATCAAACTAGGTTTGGGCTACAGATTCTAAAAAAAATATAACCAGAAGAGCATCATAAAACAGCTCTTCTGGTCCTTTGTACGCTTCATGAAATATAGGTAAATATAGTTAGTGGTTTACCTGGATTGACAAACGGGTAGTTATAGAAAAAAATAATTCGCAGGGATTAAGTACTTGATTTTTTGCTGATTAAGATTCTACAATCCACTCAGCGAAGTGGAGTTATCATTGGTCCTGTGTCAAGAATAAAGTTATTAAGTGACGATTTAATCAACCAAATAGCCGCCGGAGAGATCGTTGAAAGACCGGCTTCAGCATTGAAAGAGTTGGTGGAAAATTCTCTTGATGCTAATGCCAAAACTATAGCAGTTTTTTTACAAAATGGCGGCAAATCGAAAATGGTCATACAGGATGATGGAGAAGGCATAGATAGGGCTGACCTGCACATGGCGGTCCAACGTCACGCGACCTCAAAACTGCACGATGATAATTTGTTCGATATTAGAAGTTATGGATTTCGCGGGGAAGCTCTACCATCCATTGCTTCGGTGAGTTGTTTCTCTCTTGAATCCAAAGGGTTTGGTATAAATGTAAATTTTTCCGAGGAATCTGCTATTTTTCCATCCAATATTAGCGATGGAACGCGAGTTAGTGTTTCAAATTTATTTGGAAGAACTCCCGCCAGATTAAAATTTTTAAAAAGCGATACAGTTGAACTGACAGCTTGTTTAAATGTCATAGAAAATATAGCGCTTATACGTCCCAATGTTAATTTTTCACTTAGGACCGATGAAAAGCAGCTGATGTCATTTAACAATGGTTCCATTGAAGAAAGAATATCTGAAATTTTCGGTTCCGCACTTTTTAAAAAAGCAGTACCTTTTGAAGAGAAAGGCGACCATATTTCTGTTTCTGGATATCTCTTTCATCCACTTGATAATCGATACTCTCAGCATTTTCAGCGGATATTTATCAATGGCAGAATTGTCAAAGACAAAACTGTTTCGCTGGCTTTGAAAAACGCCTACAAGGAACTTATCCCTTCTGGTAGATTTGCGATTGCTGTCATTTTTATTGAAATTGATCCATTTCATTTGGATGCGAATATTTCTCCGACGAAGTCTGAAGTACGTTTCCGAGATAGCACCTCAGTTCAAAAATTTTTAACTGAAGCTTTTCGAAAAAATATGCACAAGTTTGATAGGATATCTAGTGAATTTGAAATCATAAGAGTTGTAGAAAAACAGGTTAGCGAAAATGATAATACGCCACCAGAGAAACCCAAAATTTATCAAGGATATCGTCCTAAATTCAATATAGCAAGTTTTCCCGCAATCGCAGATAATCTTGCTGTAAATTCCAGAAAAAGTGCCGATTTTGACCCACCCGCAAGAACCGAGGGAGCGCTTGCACTAGCTATAGAAACTGAAGATGTTCATGTAAATGCTGTTGAGCCGTTATTGCCCCAGAATACTTCACACAAATCAGTATATGGACGGCCACTTGCTCAGGTTTTTAATTCATACATCATAACTGAAGTTGAGGATGGTATCTTGATAATTGATCAGCATGCAGTACATGAAAAAATTACGCAGACGAGAATTATAAATAATTTAACGAAAGAAAATAAACAGTATTTATTAAAGCCAGAAATTATTGAACTAAATAATTCGGAGCAAGAAGTTGCAAAAAATATTCTTGCAAGCCTGAATGAATGCGGTTTTTCGGCTGAAATTATTCAGACCTCCATTATGATTACGGCAATACCATCTATTCTAAAAATAGAAGAAGCACTACAATTCATACATGACATTTTGGCAAGTGATGAATTTAGCCAAGAGATTGAAACACTGGATATGATACGCAAAAAAATTGCAGATAAAGCTTGTCACAACAGCATCCGCTTCGGACGAAAATTATCAATGGAAGAAATGAAGGAAATACTGAAACAAATGGAAGAAACACCATCAATACACCAGTGTAACCATCATCGCCCAAGTTTTTTCAAGATTTCGAAATCCCAACTTGAAAAAATGATGCAACGCGGGTAGCTTATCCTTTTCTATAAAATGATTCGAAAACTTTAAAAGCTGTATACAAAATGCTCTATAATGAAGTGATTGAGAGTTATTTGTGATTGGGATTAAAAGTGGTAAGGAAAGAAATAACCGGCGTTAAAGGAAAAGCATATTATGTGGCACAGAGAGCAAAGTATCTGAATTATGCCAAAGAAGCTGCGGCCACTGGAGATCGAATTTTGAGTGAATATAATCTTCAGTATGCAGAGTATTTCTCGAGAATTATAGCAGAAAAATTTCCTCAGCCAATTTCATCTCAGCAATCACCAAGTGATGTGCAAGATTGCGATTGCACACAATCCGAAGAAAACCAAGAAGCAGAAGCTCACAGAGCGGAGGTGTCGCGCAAAGTACCAATTCGACGTAAGCGTTTTTATAAAAAACCTCAACCACAAGAGCCTTCTGAGTAAATCTTTGTTATTAACATAATGTCACTTAATATTTGCACGTCTTTTATAAAGTTTGCTCAATATAGTTCAGTTATGTTATAATCAAATTGAGATGGTTTGGGAGAGAAATGATTATGAATAGAGAATGCAAAATAAAACTTGGGGCTGTTTTAACTATTATGCTTGCAGGAGCTGTGACCTATATCTGCTTCAATGCAGCGCAGGCTGAATCAGGTAAAGCTGAAATCGAAAAATCAGCAAAAGCAAAAGTTAAGGAAATATATCCTGAATTTATCAACATAGTAAAGGCTGGAGCGAATGAGAACACTATGACTAATTTTGCTAAAAGGAATATGGATACAGCCGCAATTTCAAAGCGGTTTTGTGGCGCAGATAACGAAAAATTGGTAAAGACCATAATCAAGTTTTTAATTTGGCGATTAAAAACCGAAGCAATTCAAAGCGTTAAGGAATACACCTTAGATGGTAATATGCAAGCTGTTAGCAAAAGCAAAATAGTTGAAGTGAAGTGTAAACTGAGCAAAAAAACATCAGATCCTATAAATATGACTGTTGCATTTTCAATGAACGGGAAAAATCTTGGAAAGATCAGGGAAATAAAAGTCCTAGAAATTCCCCTGATTGAAAGTGCAAAAACGCCAATGAAAAAATATTTTGAATCAAAGGGCATAAAGATTGATGCAATAAAAGATCCAAATGAGCGCGCGGAAAAATGTTGTTTGGGATTAGAAGACTTTATAACAAATCATAAAAAAGGAGGAAAATAATGCCTCTTGACGATAATTTTACAGGAACAATTGAGGAGGAGTCAGGAAACGCTAAAATTAGCGTTCAGTATAAAAATGGGAAAAAGCATGGTATCACTCGATACACTTCCTCAACTGGAATTGTGCTGTCCGAGATAGAGTATGATGAAGACAAGATAAATGGAAAAGTTGTGCAGTATTACCCATCTGGAAAGATGTTATCAAGCATGGAATATAAAGATGGACAATTGGACGGGAGTGCACAAACTTTTTATGAAAACGGAATACCTCAGATGAACGCAGAATACAAAGAGGGCCAATTAAATGGAAAATACGAAACATACGATGAATTCGGAGACAAAGTTGAAGTTTGCACATATTGTAAAGGGTTAAAACACGGAATAGATACTTTGTATTACCCTAAGTCACATGGAGGTGGAGTGTATGAAATATCGACATACAGCAATGGTTTGTTAGAGGGGGATAAAACATCATTCGATCCTAAAGGCAACGCCGTTGAAACAACACCATATAAACAAGGTCGAGCTCAACAATATCCGATGATTTTCTAAATTGATGAGATATAGACCGTGCTAATATAAAGATATTCGTGTAAATTTGCAAAAGTAATTTGAAAAAACCTGAAGAAGTAGCAGAACTTATCAAGTCTGTAGCAAACGAAGCTGGAATGGCGCCAGGCGTATATAAAATGCTCAATGAAGCTGGAAGGATCATATACATTGGTAAAGCCAAGCATTTAAAAAATCGCCTCAATTCGTACGCAAGATTTGGACAACTTTCCAATCGTACTAAAATGATGGTTTCCAATATTAACTCTATTGAGTATATTGTTGTCAATTCAGATATAGAAGCGCTACTGTTGGAGAATAATTTAATAAAAAAATTTAAACCTTTTTATAATGTCCTGTTAAAAGATGATAAAACTTTTCCATATATTGTGATAGATGATACACATGAATTTCCAAGAATTTTTAAATACAGAACTTTGCGACCGAAAGAAAAAATTTTTTTTGGCCCCTACCCAGCCATCTCGTCGCTAAATAATACTATAAAAGTCATTCAAAAAGCTTTTTTGCTCAGAAGTTGCACCGACCACTTTTTTGCCAACCGCGAAAGACCATGTTTGCAATACTTTATAAAACGATGTTCCGCGCCCTGTGTACAAAAAATTTCAAAAGAACAGTATGCAGAAAATGTGCAATTCGCAAAAGATTTGTTAAATGGAAAAGACGAAATTGCGCGAAGAAATTTAATTGATCAGATGAACGAAGCTGCAAAGGAAATGAACTTCGAATTAGCGGCCGTCATTCGAGATCGAATAAAAGCAATAACGGAGATCCAATCAAGACAATATGTACAGATCGATAATTTATCATCAATTGATTTTATAGCAATTGCAACAAATGCAAATTGCGCTGCCTTTGCAGTGACTTTTTTTAGGGCAGGAAAGAACGTGGGCACAGAGACATTTATCATGGAACACATAATTGAAGCAAGTCCTAGCGAAATGGGCGAAAGCTTTATTACACAGTTTTATAAAACGGTGACCCCGCCATCAAATATGGTAACCAATTTTGAATTACCTAATACAAGCAATATAAAAGAATATATAAGGTTAATAGCATCTCAAAATGTAAACATTATTTTTGGACAAAATAGCATTTATAAAAAAATACTTAGTATCACCAAAACTAATGCGCAAATACGATTAAAAAAGGAACTTTTTAATCAGTACGAACCTCAGTTGACAAGCTTATGTAAGTTGCTTAAAATTGAAAAAATCAATCGCATTGAAGCTTACGACAATAGCCACACACATGGCACAAATGCTTGCGGCGTCATGGTAGTTTTTGAAAACGGCGCAATTCAGCGAAGCAAATCGCGAAAATTCAATATAGATGACACCACAGCACAAGGTGGAGATGATGTACAGATGATGCGATTTTCCCTGGAAAAAAGATTTAAATCAAAAAAGATTCAGGAAATTCCTGAACTGATTGTTATCGATGGAGGAAAAACTCAAGTGAATGTTGCTCAAAATGTTATAGCAGAGCTTGGTCTTGCTGATAAAGTCAAGATTATTGGTATCGCAAAGCAAAATGACCGAAAAATCGGTGATGAGAAAATAGTTTTGGAGACTGGGGATGAAATTATTTTAGGACATAAAAATGAACTTTTATCATTTTTAATCACTTTACGGAACGAGGCACACAGAACCGCAATAACTTTTCACCGAAAGAAACGTTCTCAATGTATGACAAAATCGATCCTAGATCAGATAGAGTTTGTTGGGGCTGTTAGAAAAAAGTTGTTACTAGAACATTTTGGTTCTGCGGAACTCATGAAAAAAGCTTCCATTGAAGACCTAAAAATGGTAAAAGGTATCGATAGCAAAACAGCTACATCCGTTTTTGAGTTTTTTAATAGGATAACAAATGAATAATGTGTTGAATAAGTTGCTAACTCTCCCAAATATACTGACAATTTCGAGAATGTTTTTGCTACCAATTTTTGCCTTAGGCTTCTTCATAAATTCCAGAATGGGGCTAACAATATCACTTACAGTTTTTCTTTTTTGTTGCATTACCGATTATCTCGATGGCTACTATGCTCGCATGTACAAGCAGACCACAAAACTTGGACAAATGCTGGATCCTCTTGCTGACAAGATCGTTGTTGCAATCGCCATTTTATTTATTGCTGGGTTTCAAGTAATTTCAATATTTGCGATCATACCCGCCGCAATAATTTTATGCAGAGAAATAGTCATTTCGGGAGTACGAGATGCTACCGAGTTTTCCGGCAACAGTTTTCGGACATTATTCCTATCAAAATGCAAAACAGCAACACAGATGCTAGCAATATCAATATCCATGTTCGCATCAATCATCAAATCACATTTTGCTTCAGTCGCTGGAGAAGCGCTACTATGGCTATCTTCCTTAATAGCCATAGTATCTGGGTTTATATATTGTAAGCGACACGTCTTTTCGAAATGAATGCGGATATAGACGCAATCGTGCTACCTCAGCATCGCTGGCGCAGCTGATGATTTCGCTCTATTTTCTGCCACAGGCCTCTGCCCCTCCGAAACAGACATCGGATCCCTCAAGTAACTGTTTGGTACCATTTCTTGATAATCTGTAACTACATTTTGCAAATCTGTCTGAGTGGCTACCTTAGATGCCTCTTCCTCACCAACTCCCTGCTCTGCCATAGCTTCCATACCA
>CACYDS010000104.1 GCA_902773285.1 uncultured Pseudomonadota bacterium
ATGTTTTGCTCGTTATTATCCTTCATGTCCATCTGGTTGTTGAACGTAATATTAGTAACTTGGCCTTCATCTGATAAGCTCAATGGAAGAATCGCTGCTCTCGTATACACAGCCGCCACGCCTTGAACATTCCGGCTCAAATAATCTTCAGGGTTATTCCGACACGTATTAACATATTCTTCTACCTCTTCTTTTGTTAAATTCGTTATATCGCCATCTTGGCTAATGTATCCTGTCAAGTAGTAGCGTTCAGAACCGAATCGAATTGTAGGGAACAGACAGTAACTTTCTTCTTGCTGTTCTTTATCTGCAGGAGCTATTGCGAATATCGTATTAGGTGTGTCAGAGCGAAGACCTAGCAAAAGGTTTTGAGATGATTTAAAATGCTGTGCTACCTGTTCTTTTCCATTAATCATGTAGTTACCCTGTTGATCGAGCAAGAGAACAAAAGGGTCAAATTCTGCAGTGTTTAAATGATAAGTAGCTAAAGTAAGTTCATACCCGCTATTCGCTAGCCCCTTTCCAAATTTATTAGCTGTAATCCAAATATATTGGGTAACTAGTTGTACTAGATCAGTATAGCCTAGACTATCGTTTCCATTGATAAGTGATTCATAATTCTGCTGGTTTATATTGCTGAGAGTTTTAAGAAAGTTTCCAATTGCAGTTTGGAGTGCGAGACCAATATGATCCTTTTTTTGATTATCAGGGAAATCAACTAAGTTATACAGTTGATGGAGCGATATAACAAAATTCATATAGGGCGGTAGATTACTGTTTAAGGTATTTATGTCCATATTTATATTCGAACTTTGCATAGCCAAACATATATCTTGGATTAAAGTTCTGTATTGTGGTTGGTTATACAGCATACCCAAGACTACTGGAGCTCTATTTAAGAAATCAACGAAAGATCCATTTTGTTCATCTATATTCTGGTCAATCTTTATATTATTCACGTTCTCCTCAGACATCTTCCAGACTTCTGTATTTTGTGCCGGATTGTTCAAATGGTGAATCGTGAGGACGTCGTTAGGGTCGTCAGACAAGAAGAGTTTCAAGGTCATAGACGTATTTGATTCTGTTACAGGAATATATGTCTTGACTTTGACAGGTGAATTAGAGTTATTTGGATCCTCTAGTTGTGGTACGAATACCAAATTAACATTTGGATTGTTGCATACAAATATATTGTCCATATTGTCCTTGTTAACTATTTCGACTTCGCTGACAAGCTTATCTAATGCATCGCAATCTACTGAGTGCGTGTCCAAACCTATAGTTTCAAGCCACGAAAATGCAATTTTAGCTGACTTCAGAAGCTCTTGGCACAAGGCGGCGCAGTCATTCGGCGTCTCCTTAGATACTACTTGCAGCATTGTTTCTAGCGTATTTTTCGTAATCTTTGCTGTAGTTTTGCTTTCATTCTCTTCTGCATTCTCTATTTGGAAAATTACATTTTGCAAAATCAGATCAACTAAACTAATATCCAAATTTTGCGACAAAGCCGCAAAATTCCACGACGTGTACTCTCCTCGTTCCGATAATGTTGTCGGCAGAACTAGACCATTTTCAATATACTGAAATGCCCCTTCTTGTTTGTGGCAATCCAAGATCCAACCAGCAATTTTGCTAATCATTTTCAATATATCTGCTTTTTGTCCGTCTTTTTGTATGCGCTGCGCAAAAAGTGAATCTTTGGCTTGCTCACTAAAATTTTTGAATAGATTATTAGTCACAATCGCTTTTTTTAGTTCAGTTACACAATCTGACATTAAGTCATAATCCTGATTGTTTTCTTGGCTCGGTTCATAGTTCTCTGAGTGTGGCTTCATCATTGAATATCCTTGCTGTATGCAAGCTACTGGCAAAGCGCACAGCAACATCTTCGTCATCATTCTCGTTTTCATATTAAAAACCTAAAAAAATTAAACTTCCTATCTTTATTATAGCAATAAACATTGCAATCGGGTATATTTTTTTCTTACCATCTATCCCCGTTGTTGTTTTTGGAGAAAATTTAGACAACTACTAGAAGTAGAGTGTAGCTATCGGCGTTTTATGTTACAATTTTGAAAAAGGTTTTAGAAAGAAAAATAATGTCGGGACACTCACAATTCCATAACATAATGTACCGTAAGGGTGCGCAAGATGCTAAGCGAGCAAAAATGTTTGCAAAAATTGCAAGAGAAATAACGGTTGCAGCAAAACTTAGTGGGGATGACCCGAACTCTAATCCCAGACTTCGTGCAGCTCTAGCTGTCGCGCGCGAGAATAATATGCCGAAAGACAACATAGAGCGAGCCATAGCGAAAGCTACTACTACAGCTGATTCCGCGAATTATGAGAATGTTCGCTATGAGGGATATGGCCCTGCTGGAATTGCTATTATCGTCGAGACATTAACTGACAATCGAAATCGCACAGCTTCTGAAATCCGCTCTGCGTTCACAAAAATGGGAGGAAATATGGGGGAAGTTGGAAGCGTATCGTTTATGTTTAATAGGATAGGGCATCTAGTTTACACGACTATCCCAGGTGGATTTGAGCAGGCGTTTGAATTTGCGATTGACGCAGGCGCAGATAACGTTGAGGAATTTGAGGATTGCACTGAGATAACCTGTTCTGTTGATTCTTTTGCGACAGTTCGTGATGCATTTGTGAAAAAGTTTGGAGATCCGGCAGAATCTGGACTTATTTGGGTTCCGTCAACGTATACGGCATGCTCTGAAGAAGCTAAGGCGACTTTAGCTAAATTGCTGGACATACTTGATGATAACGATGACGTTCAGCACGTATTTCACAATTTGGAAGAGTAGACGTAAAGAATCACCTCGTATAAATGTTTTCGCAGTAATGCAAAAACCCTTCAAGGATGAAGCTTGCTGCAACTTTGTCTATATAGGTCTTTCGTCTCGACTTGGTTATACACGCGTTTGTTAGCAAACGGTCTGCCCCGTGTGTGCTCAGGCGTTCATCCCACATTACGATTGGCAGGTTTACCTTTTTTTCCAGGTTTTCAACAAATCTTTTAACTTTTTCAAGTTGCTTCCCGCCTTGATCTCCATTAATGGCAAGAGGAGCTCCGACCACAATAACTCCAACTTCCTGTTCGTTAATTATCTCAAGTAACCTATCATATACTCCATGGCTTTCCAGCACAATTAAAGGCGAGGCAATTTCCCAATTAATATCTGATATCGCAACTCCAATGCGCTTATCTCCGTAATCAATGCAAAGAGCCCTGCATCTACCTTTAAGTTCATTCAAACAGAGCTCGTTTGCACTTTTGATCATTACGCAACATTATCCAGGGATTGTGAATGACTATGTTTCTGCCTTTCCTCTTCCTTCCACTTGCGAACTACTCCTCCGGTTCCAGCCGGCATCAATCGGCCTACTATTACGTTTTCTTTTAATCCGAGTAATTGATCCACTCTTCCATTTATCGCTGCTTCTGTTAAAACCCTTGTAGTTTCTTGGAATGATGCCGCAGAAATGAATGATTTCGTACGCAGTGAAGCTTGGGTTATTCCTTGCAATACATGAGTTGCTACTATAGGGCGTTTTCCTTCCTTTAGCAGAGCTGTATTAGCTTCAACCAAGTCATCTTTATCTATTTCGTCACCTACAATATAGGTAGAATCGCCAGCATCAGTCACTTCGCGTTTTTGCAGCATCTGGCGCACAATTATTTCGACATGCTTATCATTGATAGGAACACCTTGCAAACGGTAAACCTGCTGCACTTCATTTATCAAATATGACGCCATAGCTTCAACTCCGAGAACTCTCAGGATATCTCCTAAGACGATGTTCCCTTCTACCAGCACATCTCCTCGCTTGACGTAGTCTCCTTCGTTCACAACTATTGAGCGCCCCTTTGCTACAAAGTATTCAAGAGGCTGTTGCATGGTTCCTTCTTCGGGAACTATTATCAAACGACGCTTAGACTTGTAATCCTTTCCGAACTCGACAGTTCCTTCAATGTCAGATATTATGGCTGGATCGCTTGGCTTTCTAGCTTCAAATAGTTCTGAAATCCTAGGCAAACCTCCGGTAATATCTCGAGTTTTGACAACATCCCTTGGCACCCTCGCGATAATATCACCAGCTTTTACGGGTGATCCATCGGCAACATTTATAACAGCATTTATCGACAAGAAATATCTAGCTTCAACCTTGTTTGACAACTTTACCGGGTTACCTTTATCATCGTACAACGCTATCATAGGGCGATAGTTTTTGGATGTTGAAGATTGCTTCCAATCCACCACAACCTTGCTTGAAAGTCCTGTCGTTTCATCAACGATTTCCCGCAATGTCTGCCCATTTATGAGGTCGACAAACTTTGCATATCCATCAACTTCGCAAACAATCGGAGTTGTGTAAGGATCCCATTCTGCCAACACTTGTCCGGCTTTTACAGCATCTCCTGCGGCAAATTTTAATTTTGCGCCATATGGAACCTTATACGAAAAACGCTCTCTCCCATTCGTATCTATCAGGGCAAGTTCTGCTTTTCTTGATATCACCACAGTATCGCCGGAACTATTCTTTGAGGCAGTCATATTCTTGTAGGAAATTCTTGAATCCATTGTTGCCTCAATACTAGATTTTTCCGCGCTTTTTTGGGCAGCTCCCCCAATATGGAATGTTCTCATAGTCAACTGCGTACCAGGCTCACCAATAGATTGTGCAGCTATGACTCCGACCGCTTCACCCACGCTAACTACTGTTCCTCTGGCCAGATCGCGACCATAGCACTTGGAGCAAATTCCATGCTCGCTTTCGCAAGTGACCGGAGATCTGACCAGGACCTCGTCTATCCCGGCCTCAACTATAGCTTTAACCTTGTATTCATCCACATATCCGTCTTTCGGTAGTATTAAGGCCCCATTATTTGGATTCACAATATCGCATGCAACAAACCTTCCTAGTATACGCTCGCCCAATGACATTACAACATTCGATCCATCATATATCGCTTTGACTAGCAATCCATGAGATGTTCCACAATTCTCTTCCGTAACGATGCAATCATTTGCTACATCAACTAATCTTCTAGTCAGATATCCTGAGTTTGCTGTCTTTAAAGCAGTATCAGTGAGACCTTTTCGACTTCCGTGCGTTGATATAAAGTATTCCAAAACCGACAGACCTTCTTTGAAGTTTGATATGATAGGGGTTTCAATAATTTCTCCTGTAGGTTTTGCCATTAACCCTCTCATACCAGCTGATTGCTTTAATTGAGCCATAGAGCCTCGAGCTTTCGAATGAACCATCATATAAACTGAATTTGGTTGTTGCCCTTTAGCCGTTTTGGACACAGCCTTCATTAACGCGTCTGCAACCTTGTCTCCACATTTATCCCAGGCATCAACAACTTTGTTGTATTTTTCGCCTTTTGTTATAAATCCGTCAAGGTACTGTTGCTCATATTCATTAACTACTTTTTCAGTTTCGGCAACTATTTTCTTTTTCTCGCTCGGAATAACCAGATCATCTTTTCCATACGAAATTCCGGCACGGGTCATGTACTTGAAGCCTAACCCCATTAAATTATCAACAAATATTGCAGTCGCCTTTTGTCCACAATTGAAATGTATCTCATCAATCAAGCCACTAATGTCGGATGATGTCATAATCTTATTTATCAGGTCAAATTTTATCTTTTCATGCTTTGGCAATATCTGGCTTAATATAACTCGTCCTGGTGTTGTTTCGATTGTCTTAAACTCACAACTTCCATCATCATTGTAGTAGGGTACCCGCGTTTTTATTTTCGTGTGATAGGTTACTTTTTTCGTTTCTAGAGCATACATCATTTCGCTCAGATTTGCCAGAGCAACGCCTTCGTTTGGTGAACCATCAACTACCATTGTTAAGTAATATACTCCAAGAACTATATCCTTCGATGGTATAACAATCGGGCGTCCACTCGATGGGCTCAGTATGTTATTTGTAGATAACATCAATATACGAGCTTCCAACTGGGCTTCTGGAGATAATGGCACATGTACTGCCATTTGGTCTCCATCAAAGTCGGCATTGAATGCAGTACAAACTAGCGGATGCAATTGAATGGCCTTACCTTCAATTAATACTGGCTCAAAAGCCTGTATACTGAGTCGATGAAGCGTAGGAGCGCGGTTGAGAAGTACTGGATGTTCCCTTATTACTTCTTCAAGAATATCCCAAACTTCTGGGCGATCTCGTTCAATCATTCTCTGAGCAGATTTCAAATTACTAGCAAGACCATATTTTTCTAGTTTCGCATATACAAACGGCCTAAATAGCTCTAGAGCCATCTTTTTCGGAAGGCCACATTGATGAAGTTTTAATTCAGGACCAACAACGATAACCGAACGCCCGGAATAGTCTACACGCTTACCAAGCAGGTTCTGTCTAAAGCGACCTTGTTTTCCTTTTAGCATATCTGACAGTGATTTCAGTGGACGCTTATTTGTCCCTACGATAGCTTTAGCTCCTCGACGCTTATTATCGAATAGCGAATCTACAGCTTCTTGTAGCATTCTTTTTTCGTTCCTGATTATTATGTCTGGTGCACCGAGCTCTAAAAGTCGTTTCAATCTATTGTTTCTATTTATTACCCTTCGATATAAGTCGTTCAAATCGCTAGTGGCAAAACGACCGCCATCCAAAGGAACAAGTGGACGTAATTCTGGCGGAATAACCGGTAACACAGTTAAGACTAAGTGTTCAGGTTTCACGTTTGTATCTATAAATGCCTGAAGAAGTTTTATCCGTTTGACTATCTTTTTCTTACGAATATCAACAACCCCAGTTTCAAGTTCTGCTTTGAGTTGAGCTATTTCTTCTTTCAAGTTTATTGCTGATAACATGTCACGTATTGCTTCTGCGCCTATACTTACCGTGAATGCCTCATCACCATACTTATCTAAAGCATCCTGATATTCTTCTTCTGTTATAGTTTGGTACGGAGTAAAGTTACTAAATCCAGGTTCTAAAACAACATATTTTTCGAAATACAGTATCTTCTCGAGTTCTTTAACTCCTTTACCCAGGATTATCGAAATTCGGCTTGGTATTGATTTCATAAACCAAACGTGCACGACAGGAGATGCGAGTTCTATATGCCCCATTCTTTCGCGTCGTACCCGACTTTTTGTCACCTCTACGCCGCATTTCTCACATACAACGCCCTTGTATTTCATTCGTTTATATCGACCGCAATTGCATTCATAATCCTTTACAGGACCGAATATACGTGCACAAAACAAGCCATCACGCTCTGGTTTAAAAGTGCGGTAGTTTATCGTCTCTGGCTTTTTTACCTCACCATAAGACCAAGAACGTATTTCTTCTGGACTTGCTATTGATATCTTAATAGCTTCGAAATCATTACTTACCTCGACCTTATCAGTTCCTTTAAGCTCTCTTTTAAAACTCATATTGGTAACTCCTATACGTTCTCTTTTTCTAAATCATCGGCAGGGCTTGCACTATTTTCGAATGACACATTCAGCGCTAACGACTTCAGTTCTTTGACCAAGACGTTAAATGACTCTGGTGTCCCTGGGCTGACTTCATTTTCTCCTCGGACTATAGATTCGTAAACTTGCGTTCTACCATTGACATCGTCCGATTTGACAGTGAGCATTTCACGCAAAATGTGCGCAGCCCCATAGCCTTCAAGAGCCCAAACCTCCATTTCTCCAAATCGTTGTCCTCCGAATTGTGCCTTACCGCCAAGCGGTTGTTGTGTAATCAAGCTGTAAGGGCCAACAGAACGAGCGTGAATCTTATCATCGACCAAATGGTGCAGCTTTAGCATATACTTATATCCGACTGTGATTTTTCTATCAAATGGCTCTCCAGTTCTTCCGTCGTATAACGTTACTTGTCCGGATTTATCCAATCCTGCTTTTTCTAGATGAGATTCTATGTCATTCAAATTTGCACCATCAAACACCGGACTTGCAACTGGAACTCCATGCCCCAAATTTTCAGCTAACTCAATAAATTCCTCGTCATTGAGTGATTTTAAATCTTTTTTGTCGTCCGGATTTGTGTAAATGCTAAACACGGTATCTTTAACCTGATCTAAGGTCGCATTATTTTTTCTGTAGTCTTCCAGCATTTTTTGTATCTGTACACCCAGCTCATGTGCAGCTGCCCCTAAGTGAGTTTCAAGTATTTGCCCCACATTCATTCTAGACGGTAATCCCAGTGGATTCAGGACTATATCAAGAGGAGTGCCATCTTCCAAATACGGCATATCTTCAACAGGCAATATTCTGGATACCACTCCCTTGTTACCATGGCGTCCAGCCATTTTATCGCCAGGCTGGATTTTACGTTTCTTGGCCACATAAACCTTGACTAATTTCAGAACGCCAGCTGGCAAATCATCGCCTTTTTGCATCTTGTGTACACTGTCTTCAAAATTTTTCTGCACACGTGCAATTTTCTCTTCTACTTGTTTGCACAACCCATCTATAACTTTTTGTGTGCGAGTTTCTTTGACAACAATGTTTTTTACTGCATAAAATGATAGCCCAGCAAGCATTTCCCCTGTTATTTTTGCCCCTTCTTGTTGATTGCTTAAGCCAGAAACTAATGTTTTACCTACTAGCTTACTGCAAATATGCCTGCAGTAAGTTTGCTCTAATATGCTGCGTTCAGAGTTCCTGTCCTTAATCATATCTTCTATCATCTGACGTTCTATAGCGATCGTACGTTCGTCTTTTTCAACGCCTCGACGCATTAATACTCGGACCTCAACAACTGTTCCAGAGATCCCCGGAGGCACTCTAAACGAACTGTCTTTCACATCGGCTGACTTTTCTCCAAAAATTGCGCGCAGCAATTTTTCCTCCGGAGTCATTGGTGTCTCTCCTTTTGGAGAGACCTTTCCAACCAAAATATCTCCCGGATTAACTTCTGCGCCAACGTATACTATCCCGGATTCGTCCAAATTTTTTAATGATTCTTCAGCGATATTCGGTATGTCTCTGGTTATTTCCTCATTTCCCAGCTTAGTATCCCGAGCCATGATTTCGAAACTTTCTATATGTATCGAGCTAAGGATGTCTTCTTTGACCATACGCTCTGATAAAACGATTGAGTCTTCAAAGCTATATCCATTCCAAGACATGAACCCAACTAGCAAGTTTCGTCCAAGAGCCAGCTCTCCATTATCAATGGACGTGCCATCTGCGATAATATCTCCAGCCTCAATAACATCTCCGCTTTTTACTAACGGTCTTTGGTTTATACATGTCCCCATATTTGAACACTGGAACTTCGACAATGTGTATATATCGGCTCCTGCGTTTTCTTCATCCGTAACTCGTATGACTATACGTTTCGCGTCGACATAATCGACTATACCGCCTCTCTTCGCAACAATAGAAGCTCCAGAGTCTTTAGCGATGATAGCCTCCATTCCGGTGCCGACCAATGGTGCTTCAGAGCGCAGTAATGGTACGGCCTGACGTTGCATGTTTGATCCCATCAATGCACGGCTAGCATCATCATTTTCGAGAAAAGGTATGAGTGATGCGGCCACGGACACAACTTGTTTTGGAGATACGTCGGTATACGATATTTCGCTCTTCGGCAGTAATCCAACATCTCCGGCTTTTCTTGCAATTACCAAATCGTCCGTGATGTTTCCATCTTTATCTCGAGCAACTCCCGCCTGCGCAACTGCATACTTACCTTCTTCCGTCGCAGTCAAATAATCTACTTTGTCAGTAATTTTTCCGTCAATCACTTTCTTATATGGGGCTTCTATAAAGCCATATTTATTTATTTTCGCATACGAAGCAAGTGAGTTTATTAATCCAATATTTTGTCCTTCAGGAGTTTCGATTGGGCATAATCTTGAATAGTGCGTTGGATGTACGTCGCGCACCTCAAACCCGGCCCTTTCACGCGACAACCCCCCTGTTCCTAAAGCAGATAGCCTTCTTTTATGCGTCACCTCCGAAAGGGGGTTTGTTTGATCCATAAACTGCGAAAGTTGCGATGATACAAAAAACTCCTTGATCGATGTCACTAATGGCTTTGCGTTGATCAAGTCACTTGGAACAAAATTATCTATTTCGGCTGTTGAGAGTTTTTCACGGGCCCTGCGTTCAAGTTGCAACATTCCAAGCCTGCACTGGTTCTCCATCAATTCGCCCACTGATCGCACGCGCCTATTGCCAAGGTTATCTATATCGTCAATTTCTTCTTTACCATCCTTGACATCAAACAGCAGCTTAATTATCTTTACTAAATCTTCCTTCTGCAGAGTTCTTACGCTATCTGGCACGTTGAGACCAAGACGCTCATTCATTTTTGCCCGCCCGACGGCTGACAAATCATACCTATTCACATCATATACAATGCTATTGAGTAATTCCTCTCCTCCTGATACGGTGGGAGGTTCTCCCGGAGCTAGCGCTCTATATAGTTCTATAAACGCATCTTCCCTGTTGTTGCATTTTGAATATGCAAAAGTATTTATGATGTATGGGTTGGCATTTATACCATCTATTAACAAAACGCCTATCTTCTTTAATCCATACTTTTCTATTTTTTCAAATGTGTCTTCAGTTATTTCTTCTCCGGCCTCTAAATATACTGCTCCAGTATTGTCATCTATTATGTCATTTGCAATATATTTGCCAAGCAAATCTTCATCTTTAAGATATAGTTCTTTTACGCCATCACTTTCAAGCTTTCGCAAAATTCTAGGCGTCATTTTCTCACCGGCCTTAACAAAAGGCTCTTTTGTTTTTGCATCAATCAAATCTTTTTCAAGCCTGATTCCGCGCCAATGTTCAGGATTAAATGAGATCGTCCAACCATCGGCAACTTTCTTATATTTGACAGTCTCATAAAACGTTGTTAGAATCTCTTCTTTGGACATTCCCGTTATATCTTCGGACTTAATCGTTTCCCCTGGTTTCAATGATTTGCGATATTCTTCTGTTTCTCTGCTTTCAAGACACATCAAAAACGTTGTTGCTAAAACTTTCCTTCTCCGGTCTATTCTTACGTATAAAACATCTCTATGGTCAAATTCAAAATCTATCCACGAACCTCTATATGGAATAATTCGTGCCGCATACAAAAACTTTCCAGAAGAATGAGTTTTGCCCTGATCGTGATCTATAAAAACTCCTGGGCTTCTGTGCATCTGAGATACTACAACTCTTTCTATTCCGTTAAATATAAAAGTCCCGCGATCAGTCATCAAAGGAAATTCGCCTAGGTAGACTTCTTGTTCCTTAATATCTTTAATACCGCGCGATCCAGTGTCGCGATCCACGTCCCAGATAACTAACCTAAATTTTCCTCGTATTGGAACGGAATATGTTCCTCCGCGTTGTCTACATTCAGATTCTGTGTATTTGAGTTCATCAAATCCATAGCCGCAAAATTCCAGTTGCGCACGCCCTGCATTATCCTTTATGGGGAAAAAACTATTAAATATACCTAGGAGTCCATTATTCTCCATATCTTTTTGTGATTTGCCATACTGTAAAAAGGTATTAAATGAACTTTTTTGTAGCGCAATTAAATTTGGGATTGCTGTTGTCTCTTTTACTCGTCCAAAAGATTTGCGAAAACGTTTACGTCCTGTATAAGATCTGACCATGACTTTTCTCTTACCTTCCAAAAACAACATTTTTATATAAAAAATTTGGGGCTAATGAGCCCCAATGCTACTTTGCAACTTATTTTATAGTGACTTTTGCTCCGGCTGCTTCTAGTTGTTTTTTGAATTTTTCGGCATCTTCTTTTGATACACCAGATTTCACAATCTTTGGGGCGCCATCAACAAGCTCTTTTGCTTCCTTCAGACCTAAGTCCGGAACCAGAGCTCTCACTTCTTTAATCACGTTGATCTTTGTTGCGCCAGCATCTGTCAGTTCCACATCAAATTCTGTTTTCTCTTCAGCTGGAGCCGCACCACCTGCCGCAGCACCAGGAGCGGCCACAGCAACAGCAGCCGCTGCGCTTACGCCCCATTTCTCCTCAAGCATCTTTGAGAGTTCAGCAGCTTCCAATACTGTTAAACCAGATAACTCTTCTACGATTTTTGCCAAATCAGCCATTGTATTTCTCCTTTTTCAAATAAACAAACTAACTTTTCATTAACTCTTCGCAGCAATAACTCTTGCGACACGCGAGGACGGCTCTTTAACCGTTCTGACAATTTTCGATGCAGCTGCGGTGAGAAGCCCGATAATTTTAGCGTGAAGCTCATCCATAGATGGCAACGACGCCAGCTCCTTTATAATATTTGGAGATATCGCCTTTCCATCCATTACTCCGCCTAAAACCGTCAATTTCTCATTCGTTTTTATAAACTCCGAAATTGCCTTTGCCATCCCGACTGGATTCTTCGAATACGCCAATCCTGTTGACCCTTCGAGGTATTGCCCAATCGATTCAAGTGTCGAATCTTTTATCGCTATGCGAGCTAACGTATTCTTTAAGATCTTTAGATTAGACTCCGCTTCGTGCATATCTTTCCGGAGCTTAGTTATCTCTTCAACAGTTATCCCAGGCTGCCTACTTAGCGCCACGACTATTGAAGAGCTCATTAACTCCTCCCTGATATGTGATACGAAAGCCTCTTTTTCTCGCCTTACCATACCTTTCTCCTCACATAAACCACATTACAGAAGGAGTATCAAAAACACCACTTCTGTCTATTGTAGGTAGCTTACCAGCCTTTAATTCATTTACGAAACCTACAGTCTTCGACAACATCCAGTTTTTACCAGATGCCTTTCTGTGAGATTTTATCATAAAAATAAAATCTCACAAAACTTTTTTTATTCTATCACAAACTGTACACCAATTCCCATTGTGGAGCTCAGTGTCATCTTTTTTAGATAATTTCCTTTTACTCCAGCTGGCTTTGACTTAACAACCGCATCGATAAATGCCTTGATATTCTCGGTTAGAGCTTCATTTGTGAAACTTGCCTTACCAATTCCGGCATGTACGATACCATTCTTTTCTGAGCGATATTCGATCTGTCCGCCTTTGACATTTTTGATTGCTGTTACTACATCCATAGTCACAGTACCAAGCTTCGGATTAGGCATAAGTCCCTTAGGCCCAAGTATTTTCCCGACCTTACCAACTAGGGCCATCATATCTGGAGTAGCTATACAACGGTCGAAAGGCATATCTCCCTTCTGTATCATTTCCACCAGTTCATCGCCACCGACTATATCTGCGCCAGCCTTCTTCGCTTCATCTGCTTTCTGGTCTTTTGCAAATACAGCAACGCGATACGTCTTTCCTGTGCCGTTCGGAAGATTTACAACATTTCTCACAGCCTGATCTTGCTTTGAGACGTCTATCCCAAGCATTATGCTTATGTCAATCGTCTCATCGAATTTTGCAGTCGCGGATTTTTTCACCAATTCGATTGCTTCAGATAAAGAATAGATCTTATCCAAATCGATATTCTTTCTCAAATCGGCAATTCTTTTTCCAATGTGCGCCATATTCCTATCCCTCCACAACTTCAACACCCATAGATCTGGCTGACCCGATGATCATTTGAGCAGCTGATTCGATCGTATTAGCATTCAAATCCTGCATTTTTTCTTTTGCAATCTCTTTTACTTGAGACATTGTTATCTTTGCAACAGGGGCAGTTATACCGGTCTTCTGGGAACCACTAGTTATCTTCGCGGCTTTCTTAATGTAATACGTCACAGGAGGTGTCTTCATAACATATGTAAAGCTTTTATCGGCATAGGCAGTTATAACAACCGGAATTGGCATTCCAGGTTCCATCTGTTGCGTCTTTGCATTAAATGCCTTACAAAACTCCATAATATTCAGCCCTTTTTGCGCCAATGCAGGGCCTATTGGAGGCGAAGGATTAGCTTTTCCAGCTGGAATTTGCAATTTTATATATCCAACAACTTTTTTTGCCATTTTGTTCTCCTAAACAAAAAACTTCGTGGTAATCTCGATCAAATGACCAAATCTCCCACAAAATCTACACTTTTTCTACTTGAGTATACTCCAGCTCAACAGGAGTTGCTCTCCCAAAGATCATAACAGAAACTTTGAGCTTTTGCTTATCATCCTCAATCTCTTCAACAAAACCACTGAACGAAGCAAACGCGCCATCAGTGATTTTTACTTGATCTCCAATTTCATAAACATCCGCAACTCTGGGGGCTTCAGATGAAGTTTTTAGCTGCTCCATTATCTTCTTAACCTCCGCATCGCTTATAGGCGAAGGCTTTCCTTTTGACCCCAAAATTCCAGACACTCTAGGAACGTTTCTGACTAGATACCAAGTCTCATCATTCATGATCATTTTTACTAGCACATAGCCAGGAAGATACTTTCTATCAATGTTCACTTTTTGTCCGTTTTTGATTTCTGTAACTTCTTCGGTAGGTACCAATATTTCCTCAAAGAATTCGGATAATCCTTTTTTCTCGGCATTCTCACGTATTAGTTGAGCTACTCTATTTTCAGAACCGGAATAAGCGTGAACAATATACCATCTTGCTTTTTGCTCTGCCATTATTTATCTCCCGATTATCGCATGAACAATTCGGTACCACCCAGTGTCTACTAACGCGAAAAATAGCGATGCAATCAAGGCTATTGCGAACACAACAACTGTGGTTATAATGACTTCTTGTCGAGATGGCCATGTGACCTTGTCAACTTCAGCTCTAACTTCTCCTATAAAAGAAAAAAACCTCTTCAGTCCTAACATTTTTTAGCGTCTTCCATCCCTTCAAAGAACACAACAACATTATGGCAGGAGCAGAGGGAATCGAACCCCCAACCGCTGGTTTTGGAGACCAGAACTCTACCAGTTGAGCTATACTCCTA
>CACYDS010000105.1 GCA_902773285.1 uncultured Pseudomonadota bacterium
CAACCAGGTAGGGGCTCATAGCTCAGTTGGTAGAGCATCTGACTTTTAATCAGAGGGTCACAGGTTCGAACCCTGTTGAGCCCACCATTACTAAACGTCTCCTTCGTCTAGGGGTCTAGGACACCGCCCTTTCACGGCGACAACACGGGTTCAAATCCCGTAGGAGACGCCACTGTGAAATGAATAGAATGGGAAAACGAACGACACAATACATATGTCAATCATGTGGAGCAATGTTCTCTAAATGGATGGGGCAGTGTGATGTGTGCAAGGATTGGAATTGCGTAGTTGAAGAACTGGTCGAAAGCAAACCGTCCACTGATAATATATCGGTTCCTGAAAACTTTTTTGAGACAATCCCAGATACTGAAAGATCACAACCAGATGCGACACGACATGAAACATGGATGAAAGAAATAAATCGCGTTTTGGGAGGAGGATTTGTTGATGGTTCTGTAATTTTGCTAGGTGGTAATCCAGGAATAGGCAAATCAACGCTGCTCATGCAGCTATTGTCTCAAATACAAGGCATAGAGCATTACATATATATATCAGCCGAAGAGTCAACAAAGCAAGTCTCAATGAGAGCACAGCGTCTCAAAGTTACAAACGACGACCTACGAATTGCTTCATCGTCAAATATACACCAGATTTTGACAGCACTGAGTGAAGTAAAACACAATAGCATTGTTGTAGTTGATTCAATTCAAACAATTTCCTCAGATTTGATACAATCACCCCCGGGCAGTATCTCTCAAGTTAGGTTTTGCACTCAGGAGTTAGTCAATTTCGCAAAAACAAACGATGTTATTGTGATAATAGTCGGACACGTGACAAAAGACGGAGCAATTGCTGGCCCTAAAACATTGGAACATATGGTTGATTGCGTACTGTATTTTGAGGGTGATAAGGCATACGATTATCGAATATTGAGATGTGAAAAAAATAGGTATGGTTCAACTGATGAAATCGGTGTGTTTTCGATGACAACAGAAGGATTGCGCGAAGTATCTAACCCATCTTCCGCTTTTCTTTCTGAATACGACGACAACGTCAGCGGCGTTGCAGTTTTTTCAGGAATTGAAGGAACAAGACCTATTTTGTCAGAAATACAAGCGCTTGTGTCAAACACCTCAAATCCAGCGCCACGACGCTCTGCTATAGGTTTTGATCCCTACAGGCTCTCTATGCTAGTAGCCGTTTTATCTAATAGATGTAAACTAAATTTTGCCAATAAAGACGTTTATTTGAATATTGCAGGTGGATTAAAAATAACCGAACCCGCAATAGATTTAGCCGTCGTGGCAGCGATAGTGTCATCTGCTTTTCATAGGCCTTTGCCGCAAGGAGCCGTATTCTTCGGTGAAGTTAGTCTTTCTGGCGAAATACGGCAATCACATCTATCATATTCACGAATAAAAGAAGCGCAAAAGCTTGGGTTTTCGCAGGTTATCTGCTCATATAAAACCGAAGATTTTGATAAAAATGAGAAAATTAGATTACGAAAAATAAAATCAATTCGAGAAATTTTAGGAATTTTGAATAAATAAAATATCTATTCAGTTTTTTGAGAAATATATTTTTTTAAAACGTATCTAATATTTTAAATAATTAATAATTTTAATGGAGATTAAATATGAATTTTAATAAATTAAACGCAAACGAACAATGTAGCGACCAAGTTGTTCCGAACTGGCGCGATATAGCCAGACCAGAGCAACGAATTCCAGATACCTATAAATGGTTATGGCTGATACTCGCTGGACGGGGATTTGGGAAAACCAGAACAGGAGCTGAAGCAGTGATGGAACTAGTTAATAGCGGAAAATACAAAAGTATTGCAATTGTTGGCAAATCAGTTGTAGAAGCACGCGATGTTATGGTTGAGGGCCTATCCGGACTCTTGTCGACAACTATAGCTCAGAAAATGTATAAAAATCAGGAAGAACAAATCGAGGACAGCGATATCTTGAAATTTAAATTTTATCGCTCGAGAAATTTGATAGTTTGGGAGAACGGGGCCAAGGCGTATCTCATAGGCGCAGATCATTATGAAAAAATCAGAGGCTATCAATTCGATTTGGTTTGGATGGATGAATTTGCGAAATACAACCATCCGCAGGAAACTTGGCACCAAATATTGTTTTCGTTACGTCTCGGTGATGACCCTAGATGTATAATAACAACTACTCCCAAACCACTAAAAGTTCTGAAAAAAATGGTCGATTCTGCAGGCACCTACCTAACTCAAGGCTCAACTTTTCAGAACGCAGAAAACTTGAGTGAACGATTTTTGAAAACGATAAAGGAAACTTATGCAAATACCTGGATTGGTAAGCAAGAGCTAGAAGGGCAATTAATAATGACAAAAGAAAATACCGTCTGGAAAAAATCTGACATACAGCACAGTGAAATTGAGAAGGATGCTCTAGAGCGAGTAGTAATAGGGGTTGATCCGGCGGTTAGTACGAACGACAATTCAGACGAAACCGGAATAATAGTAGCCGGAGTAGGATATGATGAAAAAATATATGTACTCGATGACCTGAGCGGCAAATATTCAGCGCCAGAGTGGGCAAAAATAGTGTGTCGAGCATGCTATGACTATAGTGCAAGTTGCATAGTCGCCGAGACCAACAATGGCGGAGATCTTGTCGGCGAAATGATAAAAACAATCAATCCATACGCCCCATTCAGACAAGTACGGGCAATAAAGGGAAAAGTTGCTAGGGCGGAACCTATTTCGCTTTTGTATAGCAATCGGCGCGTGTTTCACACCAAGGAATTCTTTGACCTGGAGGAACAAATGTGCGACCTAACATACGATGGGAAAATCGAAAAATCTCCGGATAGAGTCGATGCACTCGTGTGGGCAATTTTAGAACTAAAAACCAAAAAAGAACCATTAAATATTTCAATTGTAGGCTTGTAATTGTATAAAAATAATTTATTTTTTTATAGGATATTGTGTCAATTTGTTATCGCAAAAGCGAAAAACAAAATAACTTATACAAACTGGAAAAAATGATTTTGTTTTGAAAACATATGCTAATATGAATTTAGGTGGATTCGCTGGATTTTCGGATTATGACTTTTTGTGGAGTAGATTTTTCAATTCATAAAGAAGGATTTAGGTTCATAGCTATTGGAGCTGGGTTATCGCTGTTCTTTATGTTTTTCTCATCAAATATAACGTGGATTTGCATTATTTTGACGTTGTTTTGTGCTTTCTTCTTTAGAAATCCAAAACGTGTCATACCATCCGGGGATGAACTTGTAGTAAGCCCAGCCGATGGAAAAGTTGTTGGTATAAATTTTGAAACTCCTGGAGCTGAATTAGGGTTAGGAGAAGAAAAGCGCTATAGGATCAGCATATTTCTTAGCATAACCAATGTGCACATAAACAGGATTCCGGTAGGCGGAAAAGTAAGGAATATTATATATCAACCGGGCTCGTTCTTAAATGCATCGTTGGATAAAGCAAGCGTTTTTAATGAAAAAAATACGATAGTTATTGAAGTTAATGATCAACCAGAAAATCTAATAGCATTTAGCCAAATCGCTGGTGTTATCGCAAGGCGCATAGTCTGCGAAGCGCACGAAGGACAACAGGTTTCAAAAGGAGAAATTTTTGGGTTGATAAGATTTGGTAGTAGATGCGACATTTGGCTACCACTTGGAGCCATACCTCAGGTGGTTGTTGGACAAACTGCCATTGCTGGCGAAACGGTTCTTGCCGATTTAGCGATAAAGGAGGGAACGCTACGTGAAGGCGTCGTTATATAATCAATGTTTGATTTAAATGTAGTAACAGATTTTGTACGAGAGTGGGGATACATCGCCGTTTTTATAGGATCATTATTCGAGGGAGAAGTGATCCTCATAACGGCGAGCGCACTAGCTGCATTGGGATATCTAGATTTAACAAAGGTGTTTTTTGTCTCTCTGTTTACAACGGTATTTGCTGATCAGTTCTTGTTTTTCCTAGGCTATAAACTGGGAACCGACTGGTTAATCAAAAGACTGCCAAAGCTCGAACCGGCTAGGGCTAAAGTCTTTAAATTACTGCATACCATGGATATATTTTTCATATTTGCCTTCCGATTTGTCTATGGGATACGAACTATAAGTCCCTTAATAATTGGATCGGCAAAAATCCAGCCACGAAGATTTGTGATATTCAATATGCTATCTGGATTATGTTGGGCCAGTGCAGGATGTTTTATTGGTTACGTCGGGGCAGATGTGATAATGGATGGCAAATTCGATTCGATGCCAGCAATGCTAGCTCTCTCAATATTACTAGCTATAGTGGCGGCAGTCATATATTTGGCCCGAAAGGTCAGGGAGTAGATCCCCCAAATAAATCAGGCAAAAATTTGTAATAGCCTCTCTATTTTAGATAGAAAGCGACTCATTTCAGCTTACACATATCTGGGCAAAATATCGGATTTTTGACTGATACTTTCAGAACATCGATTACTTCCGAGTTAATAACGGAATGGAGTTCTGGTAGGTTTTCCGCGCCATTTGCGATATCCCGAAGTAATTTCCGAACGATTTTCCCGGATCTTGTTTTGGGCAAATCGGGGACAAAAGATATATAATCTGGCTTTGCAATGGATCCTATGCTATTGCGCGTGGAGCTTACTATCTTTTTTACAATCTGGGCAAAGTCGTCCCGTTCTGGAGTTACAGTTAATACAACAAACGCGAAAGCTGTTTGTCCTTTAAGATCATCCGAAACCGCTACGACCGCCGATTCTTGAACCTCAGAAATCTTATTTATCGCGCATTCAAACTCTGCTGTACCTAATCTGTGCCCAGAAATATTTATGACATCATCCATTCTGCCTTTTATTTTTATATCTGAGCCTTCATACACAGCTCCATCGCCCGTTTTATACAAAGCATTATCAGCTGTTGCGCATTCAGAAACAATTGCTTTATAAAGACCTGGAAATTCGTTTTTTATAACCAATTCTCCCTCAATTATATCTGTTTCTATTCCAAAAAACGGTTTGCCTGCTATTCCTGGTTTTTGATTTATGTTGCGCAAAGGAGCTAGGATTATTCCACCAGTCTCAGTTTGCCACCACGTATCCATTATTGGACATTTTTTGTTCCCGACGGTTTCGAAATACCACTTCCAGGCAGATTTGTTGATTGGTTCACCAACGGTCCCAAGGACTCTCAACGACGAAAGATCATGCTTCTTGATAATTTTTTTGTTAAACATCTGAAGAGACCTTATTGCTGTCGGGGCAGTATAAAAGATAGAAACTTTTTCCTGTTCGATTATTTGCCAGTATCTATCAGCTTCGGGATATGTCGGGCTTCCACTGAATATTACAGTGGTTAATCCGTGAAAAAGCGGAGCGTAGGTTATATAACTATGTCCAGTTATCCAGCCTATGTCGGAAGTGCAAAAATACACGTCATCAGGTTGAATTCCAAATATCACTTTAAATGTGGTAGCAACATAAAGCATATACGGCAGAGCAGAATGCAGCACGCCTTTTGGTTTTCCAGACGAACCTGATGTGTATAGAATGAACAAATCATCATCCGAGTTTTGCCAGTCTATGTCGGGTATTACATTCTTGTGATACTGAATATTATCGAGGTTTATAATATCTATACCGAGTTCATTTGGTATATTTTTTGCTAATTCTATTTCCTTTCCGCCACGACGAAACGAATTAATGGTTAAAAGCGCTTTGGCATTTGATGTAGTTAGGCGATATTTCAAGGCTTCAGGGGAAAAACCTGCAAAAACTACTAGATGAATTGCGCCAATTCGTGCGCAGGCAAGCATAGATGCTATTGCTTCAGGTATCATCGGCATATAGATTCCAACAACGTCGTTTTTTTTGATGCCCCGACCTTTCAAAATTGAGGATATTTGTATAACCATTTTCTGAAGTTTGGCATACGAGATCTCGCGACGCTCACCATATTCATCTCCATACCAAATAATTGCCGCCTTTTCAGGGATTTTGTCGGCATGCCTATCGACGCAATTGTAGCAAACATTTGAAATCCCGCCGGAGAGCCATTCTTTTTTTTCATTATCATATGCTAGATTTGGAATACGCTTCCATTCAATATCCTGTGCATATTGCATCCAGAACTCATTTGGGAAATCTATCGAATTTCTATAAACTTCTTCATAAACTCTATCGTTTTCCCAGGCTATTTCGTGTTCAAAGAGCATCAAAAATAAGAAATTTATCCCTCTGTAACAATATGCTATCACTCACCAACATTCACGTTTGTTACAAATTATTACCAAATATGCTCAAGGAAAAAGGTAACTATAATACATAATTATGGTGCCGATTGGGAGACTCGAACTCTCGACCTACTGATTACAAATCAGTTGCTCTACCAACTGAGCTAAATCGGCACAATGGGGCGA
>CACYDS010000106.1 GCA_902773285.1 uncultured Pseudomonadota bacterium
GATAGGATGTATTACATTTGGATCTGGTTTCATGGAACTCCATTTGTCTTAGGCTAGATACGATGCCAAATCCAGCATTCTGTTCGAGAAGCCGAATTCGTTGTCATACCACGACACAACTCTGCAGAATTTGTCACCAATGACTGTCGTTCCCGTAGCATCAAATATTGAACTTAACCTGGAGTGATTAAAATCAGATGAAACCAATGGCTCATCGTTATAACCCAAAACACCCTTCAGCTCGTCATCTGAAGCCTGCTTCATAACCTGATTTATCTTTTCCGCAGTTGCTGGCTTTGCCAGGTTGCACTTCAAATCAACCAACGAAACATTCGGCGTTGGTACACGTATCGCAGTTCCATCCAGCTTCCCTTTAAGTTGTGGCAAAACCAACCCGACTGCACGTGCAGCACCAGTTGTGCTAGGTATCATTGAAAGAGTAGCTGCTCGTGCCCGACGTAAATCTTTATGCACTGTATCGATTAACCTTTGGTCACCAGTATAGGAGTGTATCGTGGTCATAAAGCCACATTCTATACCGAACCCCTTATCCAGTATATATGCAATCGGCGCCAAGCAATTCGTTGTGCAAGAACCGTTCGAAATCACTAAATCGCTATCCTTAATGCTTTTATGATTTATGCCATAGACGACTGTAGCATCTGCTCCTTCCGATGGGGCCGAAACTATAACTCTTTTGGCTCCAGCTTTAATGTGCTTCTCTGCATCGACTTTTTTAGTAAATCTCCCAGAGCACTCAAAAACAATGTCAACTCCCAAGCCTCGCCAATCTATAGCTTCTGGATTGGCTTCCGAAATCATCCTGATATTCCGTCCATTTATCGCAATTCCATTGTCTGTTTCAACAACATCTTTGGTGAATGCGCCATGAACAGAATCGTGCCTCAGCAGGTGGATGTTTGTTTTTTTGTCAGATAAATCGTTGATACAAACTATTTCGATATTATTATATTTGCCAGACTCTTCGTATGCCCGCAAAACCATACGACCAATGCGGCCGAAACCATTTATTCCTATTTTTAACATTTTTATTCTCCTTTACTTTCTATATTCTTCTAAAATTTTTGATTTAATTGTTCCAGCGTGTTTTTTCAAACGTACCCACGAATCTTCATTCGAAATTACAACCACATTAATGTCAGTCGTACTCCGTAGTGTAACATCCACTTTATACAAACAAGTTTCAGTGCTATCAAAGGCTTTCACTTTTGCTTCGCCTGTTGTAATTCTGCCTGTTTTTTTATCCATAAATTCGATTTGAAAATCTTTCAGCACAGTAACAGCTGAATTCCAAAGTTTATCTTTTTGATTTGCTGTAGACAATTTTTCTACCGCAAGGTCGTTATTCGAAGCGTTGATTCGTCCGAAATATTTTTTTAAAGAAGCGTTTTCGCCTTTTATTAGGGAACCGAAGCCGTATCTGGCATTGTCCTTATAATCTTCTGGCACTTCCGCTTTGAATTCCTGGTTTGTGCACCCAGATATGAAAGTGGCTAATGATAACAAGCATATCGAAGTTTTGAAATTCATAGTTCCACAAAACTTTAACAGGTCAACTGCTGGAGATTGTAGCATACCTGCTACTTCTTTGATAAAAAAATATGCATAACCTCATATGTTATGAACTTATACACTTCGTAAAATTTTGTTGACAGATCTGTCCTTTATCGGTAGATTAAGAGATGAATGGCGCTCTTAGCTCAGCTGGATAGAGCAACAGCCTTCTAAGCTGTGGGTCGAGGGTTCGAATCCTTCAGGGCGCGCCACTTTTGAATGGGGCTGGCGGCTTATGATATAGATATCTAGCCTGGGAATTTTTCTTTCATAGCAATTACAGCTTTGATAGCTAAGGCTGATGCTTGGGCCAATTCATGTATCACTGTATCTCTGGCCTGTAATTTGGCTGTGGTGACTGAATGCGGCACTTCATCACATGCTTCGTAAGTGGAATATGTATCCAGCATTTTTGAACCTATGTGATTATAGTAACTATCATACACATCGATATGTGCCGTCATTCTAATTTGTTCTTTTGCAATTTCTTTCTGCGTATATATGGCTGATGATTCATGTTCTTTTATTTCAATTGTGATTTCATACTGAGTACTAGCCGGCATGTATATCAACAACAGTCGTTGAAGCGTACCCAAAAACCTATATTCCACGTATGGATCTGCTTTTATATGCAGGTTTTTTAATTGCGTTCTACCAGTTTCTCCAACAATCAATGGTCTTACATTTGTGCAGGCTGATAAGCTCAGAGTCACTAATCCACTGAACGCGACTTGTAAACAATCTCGTAGCATTCAATCTGATCTCCTTCTTTAAAATCATTATAATCTTCGGCTAAAATACCACATTCATGCGACTGACGTGATTCCTTAATCTCGTCTTTTTCATGCTTCATCGATTTTATTTTGCCCTCGAAAATACATTTGCCACTTCTCAAAACTTTTATCTTCGAGCTCGCTTTCTTGATAATGCCGTCCGTCACATAACAGCCAGCAATTGTTCCAAGTCGACTTATGGTGAATATTTTTCTCACATCGGCATTTCCGATATAATTTTCCTCAATAATTGGAGCAAGCATGGCTCCCATTATTGCTTTAATCTCTTCTGTCATGCGGTATATCACATTGTGGCTAAGTATCCTTATGCTGTAAAATTTTGCAGCCTCTTTTGCAGCAGCAGATATATTTACGTTAAATCCTACTACTATGGCATTTGTCGTTTTAGCGAACTCTACATCACTTTCGCTGATGATACCAACTCCTTTTTCGACGATTTTAAGGCTTACCTCAGGATGCTGTATCGCCTCAAGTGAAGCTACAACCGCCTCAAGAGAGCCATACACGTCTGCCTTGACCAGTACATTCAGTTCCTTGACATCTTTGCTACTGCCCGACAATAACTGATCCATGGATTTTATTGTGTCTTTGCTTGCTTTCGCCTTTTGTGCGTTTCTCCTGTATTCAGCTATCTCTCTCGCCTTTTGCTCACTATCCACAACGGCTAGTATATCGCCTGGTTCTGGCGCAGAATCAAATCCAGCTATTTCAACTGGAGTAGATGGGGCTGCAAAAGGTAATATTTTTCCAGTATCATCATATATTGTACGCACCTTTCCAAACACCCCTCCTGCAACGAACACATCACCTTTGCGAATTGTTCCATGTTGTATTATAACCGAAGCAATAACCCCCTTCCCTTTGTCTATCCTTGATTCTAAAATAGTTCCAACTGGAGCTCTATTAGCATTCGCTTTTAGATCTAGCATTTCAGCTTGTAGCAAAATTGCCTCGAGCAATTTATCCAGATTTACATTTTGTTTTGCAGATATTTCTGCGCTAAGTGTATCTCCACCAAACTCTTCCAGTATGACCTCCTGAGACATTAGTTCTGTTTTGACTTTGTCAATATTTACGTCTGGTTTATCAATCTTGTTAATAGCCACAACTAAAGGCACATTTTGAGCTCTCGCTTGTTTTATAACTTCTATCGTTTGTTCCTTAATTCCATCATCTGCTGCTACGACCAGAACTATAAGGTCGGTTATTACGGCTCCCCTTTCTCTGATTTTAGTAAAGGCGGCATGTCCTGGAGTATCTATAAATGTCACATTTTTCCCATTTCCCGCATCTATCTGATAGGCGGCAACGTGCTGCGTAATTCCACCCGCTTCGCGCTGTGCTACACTTGTCTTTCTTAAGGTGTCGAGCAATGTTGTTTTGCCGTGATCTACATGTCCCATCACAGCCACAATTGGAGCTCTTGGGGCCAAATCAGCAGGATCATCTTTAACGTTTAGCAATTCATTTTCAACGTCTGCGTCTGAAATCCGTTTCGGTTTATGACCGAATTCTGAGCATATTACTTCCGCTGTATCTCCATCTATCGATTGATTAATTGTCGCCATCGTGCCTATCGACATTAGATACTTGACAACCTCAGCAGAACGAACCGCCATTCTGTTTGCTAGTTCTCCGACAGTTATAATGTCTGGAATTTCAACATCTCGAATAACTTTAGAAACTTCTTTCGGCTTATCTGATCCCTTCAACTTTTGTCGTGCGCGCTTAATTGACGCCATAGAACGAGAACGTTCCTCCACTCCATCATCCATTATTCGATCTATCATTGCGCGCGACATTTTTCCGCTGTTTTGCGAACGACGATCAGAATTTCTGGTCTTTACAACGAGTTTCATTTTTTTTGGCGAATCAATATCGTCCAATATACGGTCTCTTTGACGTACGTGAGGATTCGCTATGCGCTCCTTTAGCGGTATATCTGGAACATCCCGCTCCAACTGCTTGGGTTGCAAATCTTTCTTAACCGGTGTATCTTGCTTCTTTTCAGTATTTTGTTTCTTAGGGGATGGTTTGTGTTTGGTATACTCTTTTGCTTTGAATATGACCGGATTAGAAGCAGGCTCATACTTCTCCTTTTTGGAAGAGGCAATTTTATTTGAGCTCAGCTCCTCTGCATTAGCATCATTTTTTGCTGTAACCACAGATTCAGGCTCTTGGGGAACAGAAAGCTCCTCCTCTTGCTTATGCTCCACTGGTTCATCTTGAGGCAGTTGTTCTTCGTATTGTTCTTTTTCCTCCTGTTCCTCTTTTATCGCTTCCTGCAAGGCCTTTACCCTTGCTTTAAATTCCTTATCAGTTAATTTCCTGTTTTGCTGTTCGTTTTCCTTATCCACATCAAGCGGGTAATTTCCTTTAAGGGATTTTGTCACATCAATCGCTAATCCGCTTCGCTTCTTCCTAACTTCTACATCTACTGTACGTCCTCCATAGGAAGATGAAACCGGTCGCACATCTGCAGTAGACTTCAAAGATAACACTTTGCGCGTTTTGCCTTTGTTTACATTGTTACTCATCCGATGCCCCCTCGTCTCCCGCCTTTACCAAGCCTCTCGTATTTTCATTATCAACATCTCTGCCTCAGACTTAGTTAATAAATCTCCAGCAATTTCTATCAGCTCATCCGTAGACAAATCTCCAACATCTTCAAGTGTTTTTAATCCTGCCTTTATCAAAACCTCGAGTAATTCAGGCCTCAAAAGTTTGTAATTCGCTAATTCAGGGGCAACATTATTTTCTTTGCACAGTGCGGCTATTTCTTCTTTTTGGGCGTCTATATATTCGATAGCGCGTCGCTGCAATTCGCTCGCAATATCTTCATCAAAACCTCGTATTGATGCAAGCTTTTCTATAGGAGAGATCGCTATCTCTTCCATTGAGCAATACCCTTCACTTATTAATAGCTGAGCCATCATTTCATCGACATCCAAGCCACTCATAAAATATTTTAGTATTCGCGCATTTTCCACATTTCGCTCTTCGGTTTCTTGCGATTCAGTTGTAACATTTATAGTCCAACCAGTCAGCTGCGATGCAAGACGTACGTTTTGTCCACGGCGCCCTATAGCAACACTCAGCTGCTTATCAGGAACCACAGCAGTAACCTTATCGCCAGTTTCCTCCATTATAATTCTGCTTACTTCCGCCGGAGCTAAGCCGTTTACAATAAAAATTGCAGGATTTTCATCCCAGTTTACGACATCTATCTTTTCTCCTTTAAGCTCATCAACAATCGCTTGCACTCTTGCCCCTTTTACACCAACGCAAGCCCCAACAGGATCTAAATTTGGATCCTTTGTCACAACGGCTACCTTCGCCTTACTTCCAGGATCTCGCGCCACTGCTTTGATTGCTACTGTTCCGTCATATACTTCCGGAACCTCTTGTTCAAACAGTTTTTTCATGAACTCCGGACAAGTTCGAGACAAATTGAGGAGAGGTGCATTTTGCTCCTTATTTAACCCAACAAGGTATACCTTAACTCTTTCTCCGATTTTGAAATTTTCACGAGGAATCGCCGCCGTTTTCTTCAAAATCCCCTCTGTTCTGCCTATATCCAACACAATATTTGAATACTCAATTCTCTTTACTGTTCCAGTTATTATCTCTCCTACTTTTTCAGAAAAATCGGCGTATTGTTTATTTCGCTCAGCAATTTGCACCCTTTGCGCAATAACAGTACGAGCAACTTGAGCTGCCACTCTCCTAAAGTCAAGAGGAGGCAACTTATCTTTAAATAAGTCTCCAATCTTGGCGCCATTAATTTGTTTTTGAGCTTCTGCTAATGAGACTTCTTTGCCGAACTTCGGATCTCTTTCAACAATGTCCATCAATCTGAAAATTTCAATTTCTCCTGTTTTTCTGTCAATATGAGTCTCGAGTCGAGTCCCCTCGCCATACTTCATCTGTGCTATTTTTAACACGGCTTGTTCCATGGCTTCCAGAATATCGTCCCGTTCAATCCCTTTTTCTTTCGCGACCATGTCTGCGACCTGCAGTATCTCGCTCTTAGCAATCGGTTGTGCTGTTTCTTCTAACTTTATTTTTCTACTCACTTAACAAAATTCTCCAAAATAAGTTCTATTTCTTAAACCCGTCAATATATGCACTACTTATTTCCTCATAAAGGAAGGAAATTTCATCACCATTACCTTGTAGAGGAACATCCAATTTTAATTTTATATCACGTTCTGATGCAAATTCCAAGTTTCCTTTAAAATTCTTACATCCAAACTTCGCCACATGTGTTTTTACAACAACATGACTATGACAAAATCTTATAAAATCTTTAGGCTTAACTAGTGGCCTATCTATACCTGCAGAAGATATTTCCAGATTATACTTGCTTGTCATTATATCCATTACATCTAACTTCAATGACAAGGCTTTACTGATCCTTTGACAATCATCGATGTTTGCGGAACTTCCATCGCTTCTTTCAATCATTATCTGCAAAACTTTATTTTGCCCGTGCTGAAAAAGTGTAACTTTGACTACCTCACAACCAAGTCCTTGCACCAGCGGGGTCACTTCTAATTCTATTTTGTCCTCTAACGCTGTCATCAAAAATATCTATACAAAAATTATGCTTTAATTATTGTCAGTAATAGACAGCAAGTCAAGTCATTCAAGCTATGCAGCCTGTAGAACCCCCTCTAATTTTCGTACAGCTTCAGTCTCTTCTATATTTTCAATGATTGAGATTTCCTTTGCCAGTCTTTCCATTGCCAGTTGATAAACCTGCTTTTCACCAAACGAAAGCGCTGATTCTCCTGCTCCTTTATATAATTCCCGTATAACCTGTGCTAGTGAAACAGGGTCACCTGAATTGATCTTTTCCTCATATTCTTGCGCTCTTTTGCTCCACATGGTCTTCTTCTTTTGGCTCTTATGTTTCAACGATTCAAAAACTCCCGCCATATCCGATTGTGTCAAAATTTTTCTTAACCCTGCACTGATAGCTTTAGATGTTGGAATTTTTAGCACTAACTTATTCTTCTCAAAAGAAATTACAAAAAATTCAAACATTTCGCCATTTAGCTCAATTTTTTCGATATTTTCTAATTTTCCAACGCCGTGCGCAGGGTAAACAACCCAACTACCAATCTCAAAAGTAACCTTCGTCACAGTCAAATTCCCTGCGATGATATCCTCTAATAACCTAGATTTACCATACTTTATTCGCTACGTCAAGGAATTTATCGCATATGTTATGAACTTATACACCATACATTTTTATTACAACTCGTATGTATTTTTCTGCTACAATTAACTGTGTAGCTCTCGGAGCTATGGTTCGTTGTATTGTATTGCACAACGTAGCTGGGTTTTTGTTTTTTTTTGAATTGAGAGGTTGAATTTTATTAAATGAGTAATGAGATGAACGATAATTCTAAAGAGTTTTCAATACATTCAAGACCTGAGACGCCTATTGTAAGTTTTTTGCCACCAAAGCCGGTAGTTTTAGTTGGGCTGATGGGATGCGGAAAAACAAGCATAGGAAAAAAATTGTCGGCACGATTTGAATTACCATTCGTAGACTCCGACCAAGAGATTGAAGCTGCCGCTGGATGCGCTTTAAATGATGTGGAAGATATATTTGGAAAAGGAGCGTTAGAAAGCGGAGAGTACAAGGTCATATCGAGACTTCTTGGGCAACCCGTTCAGATTATTGCAACTGGCTGCCTTTCATTTACGTATGAACGCACAAGGAATTTAATAAAGGAAAAGGCTATTTCCATTTGGCTTAAAGCCGATTTATCAACGTTGACAGCTAGAGTGAGTGGCCGGAAAGATCGCCCACTTCTTGAGCCTGGGAAGGAAGAAGAGATTTTGAAGAAAATGATGGATGACTGTTATCCGTTGTTTGAGAAATCTGACGTATCGGTTCAGACATACGATGAGCCAGCAAATATAACTGTTGATAGAGTGATTATCGCACTCAGTGAATTTATAAAGGCTCAATATCCTAATTATCACGTTCTAAAATCTGTCTAATATTAGTTTTCAGATATGCAGAAAAATGGAGAAATTGAACGATTAGTTTCATACTTCAGTCGGCTTCCTGGGATGGGTGGGCGTTCTGCATTAAGGTTGGTAATACACTTGTTGAGATACAAGGAGACTGTGTTGCATCCAATATTGACTTCTTTGCAAAACGTTTATGAAAATTTAAAGATTTGCGAGATATGTGGAAATATTGACACAAGGATGCCTTGCAATATTTGTTCAGATAATAAACGCGATAGCTCAACTATTTGTGTGGTTGCAGATATATCAGACCTTTGGACAATAGAACGTGCTGGATTTTATAATGGGATGTACCATGTTTTGGGTAATAAGCTTTCTGCAATAGAAGGCGTTACGCCAGATGATATAAATATCAACGGTCTTTATGACAGAATCCTAAATAATAAGATTGATGAAGTAATCATAGCTTTAAGTGCAGATTTGGACGGACAAACTACTCTGTTTTTTGTTAAAGATAGAATAGTGGAATTGGGCGTAAAAATCACAACACTGTCCCACGGGGTGCCTATCGGCAGTGATCTGGAATATCTTGATAATAGCACAATTCTGGCCGCATTTTCGCAGAGACATCCTGTGTGACCAAGGTGGAGACATTATGCTACACGATGAGGTTGTATCAGAAATACTTGCTCACAAGCCAAAAGTGATACCAAAGGTATTTACCACTGCATTGCAAATCAAGCCTGGAGGCTATGGCGAAGGCGACGTTGTATGTGGCACACGCTATCCACAACTAAGAAAAATCGCAAAAGCATATGCGGGTATTCCTTACAATGAATGCGAAAAATTGTTGCAAAATGAATTACATGAAGCAAGGTTTGTCGCGCTGATTATTTTGAAGCATAAATTTTCTTCGGATATGAATCGCGTGAAGTCTTCATATCTAGATAACGTACAGTACGTCAATAATTGGGATTTAGTCGATTGTTCTGCTCCCCACATCATTGGGAAATATGTATGTATAATTGGGGATAGTGCGCCTATATATCAACTTTCAAATTCCAATAATTTTTGGGAGAACAGAATCGCGATTGTAGCTACACTACCCCTCATAAAATCAGGAAATTTCACACTAACGGTTGAATTGTGTGACAAATTTATAACGCATGAACATCACTTGATACATAAGGCTTGCGGATGGATGTTGCGAGAGATAAGTAAACATGCCCCAGATATCACTATAGAGTTTATAAAGGAACATCAAAATATTTCTAGCATCATGAAAAATTATGCTTTGGAATGGATAAAAAAGCGATAAATTATTGCGCCCGTGGAGTTTTTGCATCGGCTGTTAATGCGGTTAGACCATGCAGCAAGTCCATAGCTCGCAAAATTACGGAATCTTGGGACAATGAGTATTGTTCTTGCTTTATCTCTATATCCGGAACAACTCCTTGATGACTTATTGCTTTGCCATTTGGAGATATAAAATAAGCTGTCGTTAATTTTATAGCTCCTCGTCCGGGAATTGGTATAACCGTTTGCATCGAACCTTTGCCATAGGTCTTTTCTCCGATAAGAACGGCTCTTTTGTTTTCTCCCAATGCTGAGGCCAAAAGTTCTGCTCCAGATGCGGTGCTCGAATTTATTAAAACGACCATTGGCAGGTTGTTCAGCAAATCTGTGTCGTCAGAAAATATGACTTTTGATTCTTCAATATTTCGTGATTTTAGCTCAACAATTTTTTTGTTGGATAAGAACAAATCTGCAACGCCAACAGCCTGATCTAAAATGCCTCCAGGATTATTGCGCAAATCGATAATTACACCAGCTGGCTTTTTCTTGTTTATTTTCTTGATAGATTGAGATACTGCGTTAAGTGTATCATCGTTAAAATAATTTATCTTAATAACGGCTATATCCGTCAAGAATTCAGTTTTTACACTGCGGAGCTGAATTACAGATTTTTGCACATTTCTTTCGAATGTCTCATTTTTATTCCGTATCAAAATCAATTTCACATTTAATGCAGAATCGGCTCCAAGCCTTGATGCTATTTGTTTTGGAGACATTTTCAAAACGCTTTTGTCATCAATTTGCGTGATCACATCAAATGGTCGTATTCCGGCATTTGCAGCAGGACTTTCATCAATTACTGACTGTATTTCTAGACCTTCTGTGCTTTGTTTTATTTCTATCCCAAGTCCAAGAAACATTCCGCGTGTTGTTTGGTTATATGCGTTGAATTCTTCAATCGGTATGTAGAGGGAATGTTCATCCAGGACTTGTAACATGCCATTTATAGCTCCTATTTCTAGCTTTTCTCGAGCAATATTATCTGCGTAATTCATCTGAATTTCTTCAATCACCTCTTTTATGAGATCTTTTGTATTCAGCAAATCGACAGAAAATTCTAAATCATGTCGTTCTTTTTTGCAGGAGGAAAAAGTTAGCGGTAAAAAAAATATCAAACTAAATAACCTATGAATATCTGTCATTTTTGAGCAATATGAAGAAAAACTTTTTATACACCTTCTCATCTTACTATGATACAAGATAAAGTACGCCTTTTGGTAGTTTGAGATCTTATTAATGAAGAATTATCTAAAACAAATGTTGCCGAAAAGCCTCTTTATGAGGTTTATTTTAATTCTTATTGCGCCTGTCATCCTTTCGCAATCTATCATTGGCATTATGTTTTTTGAAAAATATACTCAAACAATTTTAGGAATAATTTCAACGAGAATGGCCGGAGAAGCGAGCTCTGTAACTCGTCTTTTAGATATGAATTGCGAGAAAGAGTATATAGATGAATTGAAAAAAAGTATGAACATAGAAGTTGAAGTGCTGAATGATGCCAAATTACAAAAGCACGGCATAGCGAAAAATCATCAGGCATATAGAGCACTAAAAAAAGCGATTCAGAAAAAAGGATATACAAGTTATTATATAGATACCGAAAATCAAAATATGGATATATACATTCCTTCTTGCAATAATTCGGATATATATAAAATATCCTTTTTGAGAAAAACATTATATATTAAAATCATAGCCATAGTACTTGGTAGCGGTATTATATCTAGTATCGTATTTCTGCTCATATCATTCATATTTTTAAAAAATCAAATCAGACCCATACGAAGGCTTGCAAATGCAGTAACTGAATTTGGGAAAGGATTTGATACTGATTATACCCCAGAGGGAGCGTCAGAAATTCGAGAAGCTGGTGTGGCTTTTTGCCAAATGAAAATTCGAGTAAATGAGCTTATGCAAAACAGAATGAGAGTACTCGCAGGTATCTCACACGATCTTCGAACGCCTTTGACAAAAATGAAGTTACAGTTATCCCTAATGCCAAAAACGAAGGAAACAGAATGGCTTACAAGGGACGTTAATACGATGATAAATATGACAGAAAGCTTTACCCTGCATGCATTTGAGCAAAATAAGGAAATTCCGGCTCACAAGAACATTTATGCGTTTGTTTCTGAAATAGCAAAAGATTACCAGCAGGATTGTTTTTCGGTGGACATTTCTGGCGATAGGAATATTACTATTCCACTAAAGGTGACAACTTTAAAACGTGCCTTTATGAATATTATTGCCAACGCAAAGAAGCATTCAACTCATCTCTATATAAATATAGCAAAGATGAATAACAACATTATTATTTCTTTCGAAGATAATGGATATGGTATTGATGAAGAGAATGCGGAAAGTTTATTTTTGCCATTTAAAACGGAGAATGAAGCAAGAACTCATAGCTTAGATGAAGGTGTCGGCTTAGGGTTGAGTATAGCCCGAGACGCCATTACAGCACATGGCGGAAGCATTTTTGCTACCAATTCTAACAATTACTCCGGCGCTTGCTTTATTGTAAAATTACCACATCACTTATGATTTTCTTTGGAAGGTGAGTTTACCTCACCTTGAGTAAGGCTAAGCTTATTATGCCAAGTACCATAGAAATTATCCAAAATCTGAACACTATGGTTGCCTCTGACCATCCTTTTTTTTCAAAATGATGGTGAATGGGAGCCATTAAAAACACACGTTTCCCTGTTATCTTGTAGTATAGAACCTGCACTATCACAGAGATTGTTTCGAGCACAAATACGCCACCTATTAGGGCATAAATAAATTCGTGTTTTGATATCACAGAAATAAAACCCAATGCCCCCCCTATGGCTACGGAACCGGTATCTCCCATAAACACTTTTGCTGGGGGGGCGTTGAACCACATAAATCCAAGACTTGCGCCAACCAGAGCACTCAAAAATACGCAAACCTCCGACATTCCTGGAACATATTGCATATGTAAATATTCTGCAAAAATTACATTCCCGGTTAAGTAAGTTATAATTGCTAGGCATATCGATGAAATTATTACCGGCCCCATAGCGAGGCCATCTAAACCATCAGTCAAGTTCACAGCATTTGAACTCCCGACCGTAACAAATACCGCCCATATTATGAAAAAATACCCAAGGTCAATACAAAAATTTTTAAATATAGGAATAAAAATACTTGTATTTTCTGAAAAATTGCAAAGTTTCATTGATATCAAACAACAGAACATAGCAATTATAGATTGCAGCAAAAACTTAATTTTGCCTGGCATTCCGTGATAATCATTCTTGCTGATTTTTCGATAATCGTCCACCGCCCCAACTAGGCCAAATCCAACAAAAATACTTAAGCATAGCCACAACCAGGTATTTGAAAGATCGCCAAGCAATAAGGCGCCAAGAGTGACAGCAGAAATTATCAGCGCCCCCCCCATAGTCGGTATCCCCTTTTTGGTATCTAAATGTGCCTGAGGGCCATCCTCGCGTATTGGTTGTCCATTTTTTTGATGAGAACGCAGAAAAAATATGAATTTATTTCCAATTAGCAAAACTGAACAAAATGCAATCAAAAAAGCACAAATCGATCGGAATGTTACATATTTGAGAACGTTGAGAAAGGAATAATCAGTACCAAAAAATTTATAGACTAAGTTATAGAACATTTTAGATATTTAATAAATTTATCAAGTTCGAGGCTATGAGAGCCCTTAAGCAAAACTACGCTATCATTCTGAATCATTTTTAATATCTCTTCAATAACAAAATTATCTAACTTTGAAAAACATTTTGTTTTTTTATTTTGCGTCATTATGCTCCAAAGATTTTCACCCCCTATAAAAAAAACGTGTTCAAAATCTGATGACTGCAATTTTTCTGCTACTAGTCGATGATAATGAGTTTCATATTGCCCTAGTTCTTTCATTTGTCCAATAATTGCAATTTTTAAGGCATTTGGTAGTGATTGCAGATTTTCAATTGCAGCTAAAACAGCTGTAGGGCTTGCGTTGTAGCAATCATTGATAACTTCAATTGTTTTTCCATGGAATACATATTTTTCGATATTACCTCGCCCATCTATTTTGGATAAATCTTTTATAAAAGGCAGAAAATCAGCTATCGGCAATTTTAGAGCCCAAATTATTGCCAGTAGCATGGCGCTAATGTACGCTAAATGTTTTTCCATAAATGGTAAGGTGTAATTTACGATTCCTCCAGGAGTTTTAAGCTCTACGCTTGTGTTTTGAGCAAGTACCTGCTGGCAAGAAATGATCTTAAAATCACAATTTGGCAAAAAGCCGACTGCAAACGTTTCTAAATTCTTGCGGCTCGCTTCATCTTGTATGTTTGGCGCAAATTCAGAATCTCCATCGAAAATCAAGATGCCTCCTGGTTTCATCCCATTAACTATCGAGATTTTCTCGCGAGCTAAAGACTGTTTGTTCCCGAAATTGCCAATATGAGATTCAAATATGTTTGTTATAACGCCTATGTCGGGTTTTAAATATTCGGAAAGTTCAGCAATTTCACCGATATGATTTGAGCCGATTTCAAAAATCCCAAAATCTGAGCCATATTCAAGTTGGCACAAAGAGAGCGATACGCCGTATCTGGTATTATAATTGCCCGAGCTGCAAAAGGAATTATATTTGTGACTTAAAAGTGAATTTAGCCAAAATTTTGTGGTTGTTTTTCCAACGCTTCCTGTTAGTGCAATCAAATTTTTCAGTCTCGCTTTTGTTTTTATGCAATCTCCAATATTTTTCAGAGCTTCAGTGGTATTTTCTACTGTGAGCGTTTTTCCTGGAACTTCATATTGCTTATCATCAATTATAGCCAAGCTAGCACCAGAATTTATGGCCTCATTGACAAATTCATGCCCTCTATTGATTGCTACAAAAATGTCTTCAGGCTTGATATTTCGTGAGTCAATCGAAATTCTATCTGCAACAAATGGTGACAATTCATACAATCCAAGGGCTTCTGATAAAATTTCATGAGTAATTTTCATGTTAGATCTCAAAATCAGAAGCTATTTTGGATTGTACCACAAGATAATTGTTTGCTTACTTAGTTGTTATATGCACAAATACCATCAGTTATCGTCCGATAATGAATAATACCTTTTTCAGCTTACCTTTGATCAGAGAGCTCGTCAATTCTTTGGCGTAAATCTGACAGATTGTAGCTAACTGTTCGTTAGGTATATTCAATCCAGCTAAATCTACGATAAGAACATCATGTTTACTTAAAACCGCCATGAGGATCTGCAATCTGGCAATTCCTAGCATGGATTTTATGTCGGAAAGAATTTGGTTACTGATGCTAGTAGTTATCAAGTCAATCCCCACTATTGCTGCGGATCCATCTTTAATGGCTCGCAAATTTTTAGACAAAAGACACGCAGATTTCTTGGCTTGGACACTAGCATTGTTCAAGCTTTTTGAAAGTTCTGGAACATATTTTTGCAAATTTCCCGCATCCGCCACAGAAAATCTCCAGTTCACAGCTAATGGATTATTGCCTTGTCGCTTCTCGTTCGCAATTGTATTGATGATATCTCCCTGAATATTTAAGATCTCTGTTTTAGCTTGTACAGGCATCTGTTTTATGAGCGCATTACATGTCTTGCCATAGTCTTTTTCTGCTCCCATTTTGGTTTTTATAAATTCAAATATATCATTTGCTCCATCAATCGTTGCCGCTGTGGAATTTGAAGTTACCGCGAGCGTAGCTTCCGATTTTTCCGCCGTAGTCGCTGGTTCTGCCGGAGTCAATATTCGCAGTTGTTCAACTAATTCGGAGGAGTTTTGCTTTAACAACTGCTCAATATCAGCGACTTTTGCAAATATTTCAACATCTTGCAATCGCCTGCTAAATAATTCATGTAAATACTGCACAGCAACATCAAGACTACATCCCTGCTTTAACATATATTTGCAAAGGAAGCGTAGCAATAAATAATTTTCTGTCTCCTCATTTCCAATTGTATAATCAAAAATATCTTTCAACTGTTCAGCGCCAGGAGCATTATAAGTTTTCTCTCGTATTGCCAATTTGATCGCTTCCCTTACGGAATTTTGATAATTGGTTGTCGCCATATGCGGATACTTGACTGTGTCGTAATTTTTTGACTTCAATAATTGTTCTGTTAGGTTATCTAGGCCTTCTTTTGTAATTTTTGCTTGAGGCGCCGAACTATTAACTGCCGCCACTTTAGCGTCAATAGTCCCGCAGGATATAGCTATACAACATGCCATAACAACTAATCTATTAAATATTCCTTTCATATTAATATTAATCCCGAGAACAATACCTTATACAGTCATTCTAATTCTTGAATGTTAATATTTAGTTAAATACTGATGATTTTTTCGCGCTGTATCCAAAAATGTATATACAGAATTGATACCAAACTGAAAAAAGCACCACAAATAAATGGAGCGGAAGTGCCTTGTATTTGCATAGATTTTGCTAGTTCAGACAAAAATCCAGCTAAATTATTTGAAAGCAATAATATCAAACCTTCAATACCATAAAATATGGCAAATGCCGAACCTACTAAATGTTTGGGTGCTAATTTCGCTATTATGGAGCCGATTAATCCCTGCGTCATGCCTATATGTAGTCCCGCAAAAACATATATAAAGATTGTGGTCATTACGCCACATGCAAATATTCCGAATAAATCTGCTATGACCAAAAGGCATACGCCAATTAACATCAATTTTCTTTTGTCGAGTCTGTCGGATACACGTCCAACTAATATAGCAATGCTGATTGCGAAAAGCTCATACATTCCCATAAACAATGGGAAATTACCTACTTGCTCAGGTATCACTTCTTTCGCTCTTAGGGTTATAAACCCTTCGCTAAATCGGTTAAACATTAATAGGGAAATAAAAATGATAAAATTCCAATATGCTTTAGGCATATTTGTGATATCTTTGACTCGCCATTTACGTTTATCATCCAGTTCATACTTCTTCGTATCATCATATTTTATTTTTGTTTTCAAAATGCATAACGCAACAACCGCAGGCAAAATAGCTAACGAAAAAATTAAACGAAAATTTTTGCCTATCAGTGTCACTATTGTTGATGTTATTATTGAGCCTAACAAAAAACCTGAGATGTTAGTCGTGTACCTGAGAGAGTATGCAAACCCTTTTTTTTCCGAAATTTCGGCAAGTATCGTATCGGATGGAGCTTGTCTTAATCCTTTGGCGAATCGATCAATGGATTTTGATATGAAGACAAAAAATACGCTTGGCGCACATGCAAGTGATAATTTGCTAAATACCGTTAAGATTGTACCAACATTTAGCATTGGTAATTTACGCTTAAATATGTCCATTATGAAGCCAGCAAAAAGTTTTGCCATAAATGACAGGAAAATTACAGCCCCCTCGAGCGCGCCAAAAGACTTGCTATTACCGCCTAATTCGTCAACTATGAATACTGGCAAAAGTGAAAAAATCATTGAAGAAGCCATTCCCCAGCAAAAATGCATTCCACAAAGCCACAAAATGATCTGGTTTTGGAATTTATCGGGACTTATCTGCAAAAACTTCATTTGTCCACAACTGCAAAGCACGTCATACCATCAGTATATATGAAGCCTTCAGATATATCGATCGATACAACGCCGGCATTAATAGGAATATAAGAAACTTTTCCTAAAACCTTAGCCATGTATGGCTGGTGTTGCGGCAAAATTGAAACAACACCATTTTCAGTTTCAACGTCAACTTGAGAAACGTCTCCGTCATATATTTTTTCTTCATTGCATATTAAAACAAGTTTCATCAATCACCTTCAAAAATCAAGATTTGCATAATCGGTAGCCGGCGGAATTTGTGGCACATTATCTTGTAATATGTTCCTAAAACTAGGTCTCGATTTTATTCTAACATACCAACTTTTCACCAGCTCATATTTATGCCATTGTATAATTCCTAGATAGTCCAGTACTGAAAGCAGTGACGAGGTAGCAATATCAGCTATAGAAAATTCCTTACCAGCCAGCCAATTTCGCCTATCAATAAGCCAAGCAATATATTCCATATGGTTATTCAACTTTGTTCCTGCCTCGCGTATACAGGCCGGTTCTGGACGTTTATCTGCATCCTTTATAAAGCGTTTCAGTATACGTTCATAAATTACAGGTTGATAAACATCCTTGTAAAGGATATTGTGAGCCCAATCAGCTATAGTGCGTGCTTCTGCTCTTTGCTGATAATCGGTTCCGATCAATGGAATATCTGGATATACCTCGTCAAGATATTCACGTATAGCTGAATTTCCGTAGGTTATAATACCATTGGTATCGATCAATGTCGGAACCTCACCAGATATATTATATTCTAGCAATTCGTCAGATGGCTTCCAAGGGGCCTCATAGACAAGTTCATAATCCAAACGCTTTTCCGCAAGAATCACTCTCACTGCTCGCGATAAACCTGATAATGGATAATGAAATAATCTACGCATTTTTTATATCTGCATTATATCTTTTTGTTTTGTTTCTAGAATCGCCTCTATTTTTTTTGTGCAATCGTTTGTCCAATTTTGAATTGTTTCAGATAGACGCTTCAAATCATCTTCACTTATTTCACCATTTTTTTCCTGCTTCTTTATAGCGTCCATAGCGTCACGTCGAATATTCCTTATTGCCACTTTGGCTTCCTCTGCGTATTTTGAGGCCAATTTTGACAGTTCTTGTCGGCGTTCTTCTGAAAGAGGAGGGATAGGAACGCGTACAGTTTGCCCATCTGTGGCTGGGTTAAGATTTGCGCCGCTCTCTCTTATTGCTTTTTCTACACCTTTGACTAGACCTTTATCCCAAACATTGACAACAAGCATTCTTGCATCTGGAGCTGATATCGTCCCAACTTGTGATAGCGGCATTAAAGAGCCGTATGCTTCTACCTTAATGGGTTCTAGCAGCGTTGTGGAGGCGCGACCAGCGCGTATACCAGAAATTTCTTTCGAAAAGGCATCAATCGAAAGCTCCATCTTATTCTTAAATTGACTTAACCTTGAATCCAAAATTTTGCACGTACTAATTAAACTTAGCTAAATTCTAGCTAGTATCTGATTTTGTGTCAAATACTGTATAAGGTCATAGCATATTGAGACGAAGAAAAATTAGCGCATGAATATTGAATGCACTTCTGAGTGTTAGATGGAGGCTTAGCCTTTGGATGCTTAAGTTCCAATTAATAGGTACTTGTTCTGACCATTGAGGCAATCATCGTTGCATACTTCCAGCTCAAATTGCATGAGGTGTATGTTAAGCTGATATTCTTGTTCGTTCTCCGCGCTTCAGCTGCCAATTTCGATGTATCGAATGCTTTACTGAGGACCAAAGATTTTAAACGATCGCAACTAAGGAATATATGATCCATACCATCTTTGTTATCTATTTTTAATGGATTGAATTTAATGAAATTCAGATAAGGTAAATCATCGTCACTTAGGAGCATCTGGCGCCTACTCTTGACATTTGATGTATCAAAATTACTTAAATCCAATCTTGCCTGTCAAGGTCAGTGCCCGAATGGCACTGAGCGAAGCGTACCTTAACAAGCATAGGGGCGCGATGTGGTAAAATATAAACATACCACATCGCGCCCCTGCATCTCACTCATTAAGGCAACTTCAAAATACTGCGTTTAGATTTGAATAAAGCGGAAAGATCATGGCATAAACAAAAATGATGAGCAATATTCCTATAAATGTTATTGCGGCTGGTTGTAGAATGGCGACAATTCTCTGCAACTTGTGTTCGATATTTTGCCTAGACATATCCGAAGCAGATTGAAAAGCTGACCAAAGATTGCCGGCTCGTTCAGCTGCTCCAATTATCGATAATTCGTACTCATTCAAAATTTTTGATTTCCTGAGTGCCGACAACAGTGTAACGCCAGATCTAACAGAATTTACAACTTCTCTAACCTGCGGGATGATATCTTCTGTACATTCCATGGCTTCCAGTAAGTTTATTTTGTCATACAGCATAATTTCCATCGCAACAAAAAAATTGTAAATATTTATCTCTCGTTTTAGTTTTCCGCAAAAAATATCGCTCAACTTCATAATCCAATATTTATACATAACATGTTTTACGACAAACACCAATCCGACTATGCCGAATAAAATGTATAAGACATTGCCTGACACTATTTTGCTAAAAGATATAACTAAACGGGAAATAGTCGGGAGCTCAACATTCATCTCGCAAAATAACTCAGCAAATTTGGGGACTAAAACAAAAATCCAAAAAATAAAAACGCATCCAACGAAAAACAGTAAGATAATCGGATATCTCATAGACTCTTTAATCCTATGCCGGAGCTTTTCATTTTTGTCCAGGTGCAGCACAATTTTTTCGAGCGTATTTGGTAATTCTGCAGTTTTTTCAGAAATTTCAATTGACTTGACGCAAACCTTATCGAAATATCTACCGAACTTTGACAAAACGTGCGATAAGCTTTCTCCCAAATATATTTGTTGAATAACAGTACTTACAAGTGTCTGCTGCTCCTCGTTTTTAAACAAGTTTTTTACGATCTTCAAGGCTTCTAGTAAATTTAACTTATTTTTGATTAGATGACTTAAGTTTCTAAAAAATGGCAAGGTAAACTCCGCAATAGGATCTTTAATAGACGATTTCTGGACCATTTTTGATATAAAAAGTAAATCAGATTTTCTAAAAAATTCCAGAAAATCAAAATCTTCTTCAGCAAAAATAGTCTTCGCTACTACTTCGCCATTTTTATTCAACGTCTTACAAGTAAAAAACTGCATACCATCTTCATGCGCCCTCTGGGGCTCTGGAGGAGAGTATCGCACAATTACGTTACTTTTTTATTAAAAAACAATAGCAAGATCGGAACTTCATTTTAAGAAAGTTTCCAAAATATCGTAAGCTCTGTCTAAATTGTCGATTGAAATGCAATATGGAGGAATGAAATATATCGTATTATGCAATGGACGTATAATTATTCCGTTTTCAAACATTATGTTTGCCGCATTCTTTGCCAATTCAGGCGAACTTAAATCCATCGCAGAAATTGTTCCACATGATCTTGTTGCAATGATATTTTTTCTCGGCAATCCCCCTAATCGAACGACATGAGTTTCGGAAATTGTTCGTATATTTTTCTGTATTTCTTCAGTTTGCAAAATCTGTTGTGCGGCACATGCTGCAGCGCATGCGAGTGGGTTGGCGGTATACGAATGCCCATGGATAAAAGCCTTATTCCAATCATCAGACCAAAATGCCTCATATACTTTTTTAGTAGTCACCGTTAACGACATCGGCATAAAGCCACCTGTTAATGCTTTGGATAGGCACATAATGTCAGGAGCATTTCTTATTTGATTTGTTGCGAACATTGTGCCAGTGCGGTAAAAACCGGTCATCACCTCATCGAAAATTATCAAGATACCATACTTTCTTACCGCTTCAACGATTCTGTCTAAAAATTCTGGCGAATACATTTTCATACCGGCTGCACCTTGAACCAATGGCTCCACTATGAGCGCGCAGACATTCTTATGATTTTTTTCCAAAAATCTTTCAAGCTCATAAATTGATAATTCTTCATCTTCGGCATTTTTGGGAAATCTTATAGAAAACGTTTCAAAGAAAAATTTCTTGAACTTTGAGTGATATTCTGAAGAGGCACCAGCGGCACTCATAGCGCCAATAGTATCTCCATGATATCCTCCTTCGAGGTTGATAAAAATATCTCTGTCCTCGATGCCTTGGTTTAAAAAATACTGATAAGCCATTTTTAATGCAACTTCTACAGCTGTAGAACCATTGTCCGAGAAGAAAAATTTGGACAAGCTCTTCGGTAAATGCTGAGACAAAATATTAACTAAATTTTCTGCCGGATCATGAGTGTATCCCGCAAAAATTACATGTTCAAGAGTGTGAGCTTGCTTCGATATAGCATCTGCTATTTCTGGTTGAGAGTGCCCCAAAATATTAACCCACCAGCTGGAAATCATATCTACATACCGCTCACCATTCTCGTCATACAGATATTCATTTTCTCCACTTACCATTTTTAATGGTTTTGAGGCAGTTTTTTCTTGCGTAAATGGATGCCAAATTTTCATTTTTCACCCCCGAAACAAGCATAAAAATTGATACGTTCCCATTATACTTCTTTGCGCAAAGTTCGCAAAATTCTTGGGATTGCCAAACAAATTAACAAAAAAGCTCTCTGATGTGCAGAAAGAACTCGCAATAGCCATATTTCTGCATAGCTGAGAATTTTTTTATTAATTTGTTTGGTAATCCCGTAATACTTGCTTGCTTGGCAA
>CACYDS010000107.1 GCA_902773285.1 uncultured Pseudomonadota bacterium
AGATGCCAGAGCGGTCGAATGGGGCGGTCTCGAAAACCGTTGTATGGGCAACCGTACCGGGGGTTCGAATCCCCCTCTCTCCGCCATTTTCTCGAACCTGAATAATGCGTTGTGTCAGTCAAATATTTTGGTTTGGAATTGTGGAAAATTTTCCAGGACACTGATGCGTAGCATGGATGTTTTTTCAGAAAAATTAACCAAATTTTAATAAATTCGGGTCTATTATGGACGTAGAATAGTGTGAAACGCAGAGAATCTTATGGCGGAGAGCAGACAGCATACTCTAGACAGGATCAGAAGTCCTAGAGTACACATAACCTACGATGTTGAGATTGGCGATGCTATAGAAAAAAAAGAGTTGCCGTTCGTTGTTGGTGTGCTTGCTGATTTATCGGGTAATCCAGAAAATCCACTGCCTCCGATGAAAAATCGCAAATTTGTTGAAATTGATCGAGATAATTTCATGGACATAATGGCTGTGATACATCCGAGGCTTGTAATTCGTGTTGCCAATAAATTATCTGATGAAACCCCGGAAATAAGTGTCGAGCTGATGTTCAAAGAGATGTCAGATTTTGAACCGCAAAATCTAGCTAAAAACATTCCCGCTCTAGCCGCCCTTTATCAGAAAAGAACGAACTTAAAAAATTTAATAGCGAAAATGGATGGTAACGATGCACTTGAATCTATTCTAACGCAAATAATGAAAAATAACGACAATTTGCAAAAATTAAAAACAGAAATAGAAGCAAAATTATCAGAACGACAAACCCCAGAAAAAGTCACAGAAACCAAACCGTCGAAAAAAGAAACAACCAAGTAGCGATTTGAAAGGAGATTAAAGATGGCAGATGAAGTAATCATAATTCCAGAAGAAGCAAAACTCCTAGATATATTGCTTCATGAACGGAAAATGGCTCGGTATCCAGAGCAAGAGGATAACGCTATCGATTTACTAGCAGAGCTTGTGAACGAGCTTCAGGATTTAAAGGAAGCACCACGCGAAAATAGCATTGTTTCATTTTTGACAAGAAGAATTGCGGAACTTGATGAGCTGCTGACTGCGCAAGTTAATGAAATCCTGCACGATCCTAGCTTTCAAAAATTAGAAGGGTCATGGCGAGGATTACACTATTTTGTTATGAATACCGAAACTAGCACAAGACTGAAGATCAGACTTATGAATGCCTCGATGAAAGATATCAGAGATGACTTAACAAAAGCGATTGAATTTGATCAAAGTGCTCTATTCAAGAAAATTTATGAAGAAGAATACGGAACCTTTGGCGGTTCTCCTTATTCATGTCTAATTGGAGATTTCGAATTCACAAATCATCCTCAAGACATTCAGGTACTTGAACAAATTTCAGGACTAGCTGCAGCGGCACATACTCCATTCATTGCTGCAGCATCCTCTTTATTCTTCAACTTGGATAAATTTGAAGATATGCCATTACCAAGAGATTTGGCAAAACTTTTTGAATCACCAGATTATATTAAGTGGAATTCATTTAGAAATACTGAAGATTCAAGATATGTCGCTTTGGTTTTGCCGCGAATTTTGATGAGATTACCCTATGGCCCAAACACATTGCCGGTTGCTGAATTTAATTTTAAGGAGGATGTAGGTATTGGAGATACTGATCGATTTTGCTGGGGAAATCCTGCATATGCATTAGGACAACGAATCACTGACTCATTTGCAAAATACAGCTGGACCGCAGCGATTAGGGGGGTAGAAGGAGGGGGCATCATTGAGGGGCTTCCGACATACGTTTTTAAAACCCTCGAAGGCGATAAAACCGTCAAATGTCCTACTGAAGTTGCGATAACAGATCGACGTGAAAAAGAATTGAGTAATCTAGGCTTTATTTCTGCTTGTTATTGCAAAGGAACGGATTATGCGGCATTTTTTGGAGGACAAACGACACAAAAACCAAAAGTGTATAATCAGGATGAGGCAAATGCTAATGCTTCATTGTCAGCCAGAATAACTTATATGCTTGCTGCATCGAGATTCGCCCATTACATAAAGGTCTTAATGCGTGATAAAATCGGAGCTTTTTTAACAAAAGAAAATGTAGAAAATTATCTCAATACCTGGCTTTCCTCGTACATTCTGTTAAATGATGACGCACCAGCTTCAATAAAAGCGGCTTATCCATTAAGAGAGGGACGAATAGATGTTTATGATGTTCCTGGTTCCCCTGGTTCGTACAAGTCTGTGATTTATCTAAGACCTCATTTCCAGATGGAAGAACTAACTGCATCCATTAGATTAGTTGCATCACTTCCTGCAAGAGCTGGATAATGATCGTATTTCGCTTGTTATTAATAGCAACTTTAGTAACGGCATTTCAGTATGACTTGTCGTATTGTTCACAGCAAATTATTACAAAGGCTGAATTCAAAAAAAAGCGCCTAGAACAGGTAGATGAATTTGAAAAAAACGACATCAGAAACGTTATACGTGATTGTAGCGACACCGTGGTCTTAATATACACTATCAGCAGTGAAGCTGATAATGACAATTTAATCTATAACTCATCAGCTCGGCCACGTTTAAAAAAACATCATTACCAAATAGGGGTAACTTCAGGTGTTATCCTTTCCCAGGATGGAATAGTTTGTACAACAAATACTGGCATAATGAATGCTGATAAATTTATAGTCTCAATAAACAGCGAGTTTCGCCCGAAATCGGATGATACTGAAATTACGCTTGCTGAAAACGATTATAAAGCAGAATTATTGAAGACTTTTCCGGCATTAAATCTTGCATTTTTGCGCATTAATCCGAGGGGGAATCAGGCGCTACATTACGCACCACTAGGCAATGACACGGCCCTAATAAATGGCAAAGATCGAATTCTTCTGAATAATTCTGTTGTTATCGGTAAGGCAAGGGGCGAGAACTTTGTGAACAACATAAATCCAGCAAACTCGAAAAATAACTTTTCAAAGTTTGTTGCTGGAATAGAGCAGCTGAAATACAATAGCGAAAACGGAAATGTAGCACTGATTGCTCAAAATCCAATAACAAATCCTGCGATTATTGCAGAAACAGGTGGAGGCGCCATTTTTAATATGAACGGTAAACTTATTGGAATTTCTAATCCAATAATTGATAATTTCGGCAATGCTAGCCAGAATGCAATCCCAGTATCACTTGTTAAAAAAGCACTAAATATTGTGTTGCCAGGTATTTTAAAAATTTCAGATAGCCAGCCACTTGGAATTGAAGTCGCGGATGCACAAAAACTAAAAATATCCAAAAATATGAAAAAAATTCTAAAAATCCCCCCGACAACAGAAACTCTTGGAGTTAAGGTTAAATCCGTTGTTTTGAATTCACTGACAGACGAAGCTGGGATTCAGCCTGGGGATATAATCTTAACATACAATGGCGAACCAATAACCAATTCCGAAGTCTTAACAACCCTTGAGCAATTATCGTTAGTTGGGCAAACAATTACTATAAAAATACTGAGAAGAAATACATTAATGGACATTGAAATATACAGATAATTTGTATATCTATAATTTTTTCTGAAAAGTTTACTCATGATTCTAGTAATTTTTCTGGATTCACATTCCTATAAAGACAGAACAATGAAGCGCCTTCTCCTTTTATCAGAAAATTTCACTATACCATTTGTTTTAGTTTCTGCTCCTGTGCCGCTGTTTGTCATTTATAATCCTCTCTTTCAATACCAAATTACATCCATATACATTACGAACTTCTAACACCGTTTATCTATGCAATCTCAGCATCTGTTTGAACTGGGACGCAATTCATATGAATGTCCTATGGTAGAAGCTGATTGTTTAGAAAAAAATCAAGTTACAGTGAATTGCCCAGGAGATGTTATGCTGATCAATCCGCCATATGCGCACATACACCTATCTTCTTGATGGAGCACTGGGATCATTCCCGCTGTGACTCTAGGATTTGTGGGAATCCATGGAGAAACTATCATAGGAATGCAAGGCATCGGTATCAGCACTCCGAAAGCTGCAGCCGTAGCTGCTGCAACGGCTGGATTTGTTATGGTAATACACATTCCGAAAGGCTTAATATTTACTAACGGGATAAAATCACTAATAGTGGCAACAGGCAAACCTGAAACTAACACAGAACTTTTTGGTAGTGTGGAAAGCACTGATGGCGCAATTCCAAATGAACATCTCAAACAGGCCCCACAAACCACAACAGACATTCTATGTCGTACCATTCAGCCTACACATGTGTATATTATGAGCTTTTGCTACTATTCGGACAACATTTTGTTAGATTTACAAAATGAAAATTTCATTTTAGTGTTATACCGCCAGAAATTGATTACCGATGCTCAGATATTTGGTACGACGAGCTGTTTTTCTATCTTCTGGTGCGAGTGCTAGCGACTTATTTAGGTATTTTAGCAGTTCTTTTTTTAATGTATCTATAGCTTGCAATTTGTTACGGTGTGCGGCACCAATTGGCTCTGGTACGATAGCATCAATTATTCCGAGCGACATTAAATCTTGCGCCGTTAGCTTTTGAACCTCGGCGGCTATGTTTGCCTTTGCTCCATCTTTCCATAAAATCGAAGCACACCCTTCTGGAGAAATCACAGAATATACCGAATGTTCCAGCATCAAGACATAATCAGCTGTAGCAATAGCAACAGCCCCACCAGAGCCACCCTCACCAATAATAGTGCTGATAAAAGGTACGCTCATCTGGAAACTTTTTTCCATGCAACGAGCTATGGCCTCTGCAACTCCCCGCTCTTCGGACTCCAATCCAGGAAATGCACCTGAAGTATCAATAAATGCAAAAACCGGTAAAGCAAATTTATCTGCCAAATCGAATAGCCGACAAACCTTGCGGTATCCCTCTGGCTTTGGCATGCCAAAATTATGCGTTAACCGAGTTTCAGTATCATGACCCTTTTCCTGCCCGATTACTATGCATTTTTGCCCATCAATCTTGGCAAAGCCGCCATATATAGCTTTGTCCTCCGCAAAGAGTCTATCCCCAGATAACTCTATAAAATCTGTAAAAATTCCATGCAGATAATCGGTAAATTTAGGACGCTCTGGATGCCGAGCCACCTGGACTTTTTGCCAAGGCGTAAGTTTCTGGTAAATTGAGGCAAGGATCTTATCAATTTTGGACTGCATTTTCGTGATTTCTCGAGCAAAATCGACATCACCAATTTTGGAAGTTTCTCGTAATTCGCTTATTTTCTTTTCCAGACCTAAGACTTGGTTTTCGAAATCTAAAACGATACCCATAAGTCGCTTATACTCCCTGGAGGTCGAGACCGGAATCGAACCGATATACAAGGATTTGCAATCCTCTGCATGACCATTCTGCCACTCGACCACGAACATCAC
>CACYDS010000108.1 GCA_902773285.1 uncultured Pseudomonadota bacterium
AGAATGATAATAATAAAGAGATTAATATCCAAATCAACCAAGAACAAAACCAAGAAAATCTTGATTTAGTACAAAATGAGAATAATCAAACGAATAAAGAAAAGGAGAATGAGCAAGTTAAAATTAACAAGATTAAAGAGAGCATGCTAATTAACCAATCTTTTTTATCCAATGATTTAAACGACGACGAGGAAATAAATAAAGAGACCGATCGTAAGGTTAATCTCAAGAATAAGATTAATCTAATTAATCAGCATTTAAATAAATATGACAATCAACAAAACGCCAACAGTAAATATAATATTATTATAAACAATAACCAAAGTTATCTCAATAATAAAACCTATACTCAACCAAAAAGCATGAAAAGTAAAAAGCAAATATTTTTGCCCCTTAACCAAAAAGGCCAAAACAGTCTGAAAATTGACGACATAAACATGAGCGAAATTGAACAGAATAAACGGAAGAACATGTCGAAAAATTTGAAAAAAGAAATAACATCTAAAAGAAATATAGTTAAAGAGGGTATGAATGTCAACGAGAAGAATTCAATAGAAGACAAAGAAAACAGAATACTTGAGGTCCCCCCAAAAAACGAAGAAATTAAACAATTGCGTGAGAAGTTAGAAGATGTAGAAAACTTGGAAAACAAATAAATAATTTTTGAAGCGAATATACAAATTTGACACCAGGATGGCCCTGAGACTGGGGCCATCCTTTTTTTACTGCGCAAAAAAATAGGGACTGAAGTGCAAATAAAGATATAACCGGGAACATAGCGAAATATCAGACATTCTCCCTAGAAATATGGAACTGCTTTAAGATCAGCTTGCCAGCATTCTGGGATATTTATTCTGAAAAAACAGGCTCTTGACCTGCATGATTTCTATTTGTTTTATACATTATGAACTCAAATGCAGATCTTGACCGAGACTTTATAGCAGGCTATCCTGTGAATGAATATATGAGTTAAATTTTTTGAGTATGAATTTAAAGTGTCCGTATTGTGGATGTGGTTATGATATCGGGGCGGAGATACTCAAAAGTCCAATTGGAAGTGAAAAACTCGGATATGGATGGTGGCTCCGGTGTTACCGTTGCAAACGAAAATGGTGGCTAAAAAATACATCCGTTGAAATCGCAATGAATCCTCCGATAAAGATCGATAAACTTAAGCAAATTCAACGAATTTCGTCTCTGTCTAAAAAGAAAGCTGTATTTGGAAAAAGGTGTAGCATTAAAACATGGACATGTGTAATGTGGCTATTAATAATTGGAAGCTGTGCGCTAGGTTATCAATACAGATCTGTTTTTTATAAATTTTTAATAGAGAAAGCTAGGCATTTGTCAGAAACTGTCGCAGGCAAAATTACTATGACTGATGTTAAATACGAACTTATGGTTGATAATACGATTACAGTTACTGGGAGTATACTGAATTATGATGAACGCGCAATAACCAAAGTGAATGGGGTAAAGATTTCTGTTTTTGATGGTCAATCGTTGGTCATAACCTGGAATAATGATTTCGAAGATTTACGAATTTTGCCCCAGCAAAAAATTCCTTTTTCTGCGAGCAAGCAGTTGCCAAAGGATATAAAAAATATAAGGGTAGAGGTTTCTTTTTTCTGAGGTGAATTAATGAATTCTAGTTTTGAAATTGAGGATCTTGAGTTTTCGGATTTTGTAAAGCATCTGAGACCTAATGACAAGATAGAGATATATACCGATGGTTCATGCATTGGCAACCCTGGGCCAGGTGGATGGGCAGGCGTGTTTATTCATCGTGACAAAAGGACAAATATTTCAGGATTTGAGAAAAGTACGACAAATAATCGAATGGAATTAATGGCCGCCATAGAATCTGTAAACCACGTGCCAGAAGCAATTTCTGCAACGATATATACAGATAGCACATATGTTAAAAATGGCATTACATCTTGGATAAAAAGCTGGCAGAGTAACAACTGGAGATCAGCATCTGGAAAACCAGTCAAAAATCAAGATCTTTGGATCGCTCTAGTAGAAGCAATAAAATCTAAAAATATCGAATGGGTTTGGGTCAAAGGGCATGCGGATTGTGTCAATAACAATAATGCGGATTTTGTCGCGCGTAGTGCTATTGTTTCCTCCTATATGGAGAATTCCTAAATGTTCATAACTTTTGAAGGCGGAGAAGGAACGGGGAAGAGCGTTCAAGCAAGTCTACTGAAGGATTTTTTGATTAGTTCTGGTGTAGATGTCGTTTTAACACGAGAACCAGGCGGCACCACTTTTGCAGAAGAAATACGTAAGATTTTGCTAACTGGAGAACCTGAAAAAATCTCTCCATTAACTGAAGCACTAATGTATTTGGTTGCGCGCACTGATCATTGGGAAAGAAAAATTAAGCCAGCACTCAATGCTGGAAAAGTCGTCATATCTGATCGATTTCAAGACTCAAGTGTGGTATATCAGGGGCTCTGTAAGGGCGTTGATATGAATGTGCTAAACGCAGTTTATTCGTCTATTACCAATAACCAAATGCCGGATAGAACATATCTTATAGACCTGGAACCTGAAATCGGTCTTGCAAGATCGTTATCTCGCAACAATTCCGAAACGCGATTTGAGAAAATGGATATATCATTTCACAGAAAAGTGCGAGAGGGCTTCTTAGAACTATCACACAAATATGCTGATAGATATCTTGTTCTTGATGGCTCTTTATCTATACCAGAAATCCAAGAATTGATCCGAGATGATTTGTCTAATTTTTATCAATTGCGTTAAGAAAAACATGATCTGCTCGGCAGGAGATGATACGCTTCAAGCGGCTAGTTTCAAGTGATATACTATGGGAGAGGAATAAGGTTTGATTTTGATATGGCTTACTTAAGGCGAAGAGAGCAAGAAGAAGTAAACATATGGTCCGGTTTTGTTGATGCGTTATCAACAGTTTTGTTGGTTTTTATATTTGTTTTAGTTGGCTTTATCGCATCGCAGGTCTATTTATCAGGCATAATTTTTGATAAAAATTCTTCGCTTTCTGCAGTGCAAGACAGATTGTCACGCGTTTGCAAATTATTGAATTTAGAAAAGGATAAAACGTCAGAGTTATCAGATAAGAATGCCAATCTTGCGAAACAGATTTTGGAATTAAACGAAACCGTAGCAAATCTTCAGAGCATGTTTGATAGAGAAGAGGAACTGAAAAATAAGGAGCACGAGGCAAAGGTATCACTTGAGGAAAAAATCGAAGAATTAACAAAAAATTTGAAAGATGTCATGGCAGCATTGGCGGCTGAACATAAAACATCAGAGGAACAAAAGAAGGCTCTGGAATACATCAAGAAAGAAAATCTAAAGCTGAATGAATTGACGAAGCTAAGTTCGTATCGTTCTGAATTTTTCGACAAATTACAAAATATCGTGAAAGATAAAAGCGGAATAAAGATAGCTGGCGATCGTTTTATATTTCAGTCTGAGCTGTTTTTCGATTCTGCGTCGGATGATTTAAGTGACGAAGGGGAAAAGCAAGTTGCTGAGTTGGCAAATGTAATTAAGGAAATCGGCGAAAAAATTCCGAAGAATATCAAATGGATTTTACGAGTTGATGGGCATACAGATGAACGCCCAATAAATAGCGGAAAATTCACATCGAATTGGGAGCTTTCTGCTGCGCGAGCGATTTCTGTAGTTAAATTTCTAATAAAAAAAGGAGTATCTCCAAAAAATCTTGTCGCAGCGGGCTTTGGGGAAAATCAGCCGATATCAAGTGGCAAAAGCGCTAAAGATTTAGCAAAAAATAGGCGCATAGAATTTAAATTGGACGAAAGATGAAAAAACTTATACTTGTCTTCTCTGGTCCTTCAGGCGCTGGAAAATCAACCTTGATAAATTATTTACTGAAAGAATTTAATGATGCTAGGTTGACGGTTTCGCACACCACACGTAAGCCCAGAGACGGAGAGACAGAAGGCATAAGTTACAATTTTGTAACAAAAGAGCAATTTTTAAGAATGGTCGAAAATGACGAGTTTGTCGAACACGTAGAATGCTTTGGCAATTATTATGGAACGTCTAAGAAGGCCATCAATGATGTGCTGAAACGCAAAGATATCTGTGTTCTGGATCTGGAATATGAGGGGGCCTATGCTATCTTAAATGACGCAAATTTCAAGAATAGATGTGTCGGAATATTAGTTTTGCCACCATCTTACAATGCACTAAAACGACGTTTGGTGGAGCGTAATTCCGAAACTCCGGAAAGCTTGGATAAACGACTAAATGATTCATTTAAAGTTAAAAAAATAGCACAATATCAATTCGTTTTGATAAATAAGGAAATAGAACATTCAAAAAGACAGATAATAGATCTTGTTCACACACTTAAGGCAGAAGAAACATGAGTAACCGCAGAGATGATAGGCGTTTTTTCAATAAGAGGGTTTCGATTTTTGTCATAATACAGCTTGTTTTAGGCATTGTAATTTTAGCAAGGCTTGTATATCTGCAGGTATATCATTCGTCTTACTATAAGTTACTTTCAGATAAAAATAGAATTGTAACAAGACAAATGCTGCCCACGCGAGGTATGGTAACTGATGCAAAAGGACGAATATTGGCATCAAATAAGCCAATATATATGGCACTGTTAGATCTCGGCGAACTCAAGCACAGCAATCTTCAAAAAGGAATAGAAATATTACTTGGACGACATAATTTATCTCTGGATGTGCAAAAAAAACTAAACAACATACCGAAGCGAATAACTGATTCCAATCGATATATTTGTTTGCAAAAGGATTTAGATTGGTCTGATTTATCAAAATTTTATGTAATGTCTTCTCAGATCCCAGAAATATCGATTACAAAAAGTCACATGAGAACATACAATTTTCCACGTGAATTCTCGCATGTTCTCGGATATATTGGTTCACCTTCAAAGTGTGACATAGATACTAACGCTAACAGAACATTATTGCTACCAATGGCAAAAATCGGAAAAACTGGTATCGAAAAGCAGTATGATGAACAATTATTTGGCATTGCTGGTATAAGGCATATAGAGGTTAATGCTAAACGCCAATTTATGAGGGATATCGATAATATACAGGAAATTCCTGGAGATAACGTAAGTCTAACTATAAATCTCGACTTACAGTTAGAAGTTTATGAGATATTATCTCAGTATGACGGCGCTTCATGCGTCGTAATGAATGCGAGAAGCGGAGAAATACTGGCATTTGTTTCATATCCTGGTTATGATAGCAACCTGTTTACAAAAAAAACAAATGGCAAGTCTTTACAAGAACTTTATCAAGATCCATACAATCCGATGATAAATAAAATTATAAATGGTCTTTATTCGCCTGGATCAGTTTTTAAAATGATGACAGCAATAGCCGGACTTAAAAAAGGTGTGATAACGAAGCATACACGATTTAATTGTTCAGGACATACTTTTCTTGGAAAGCATAAATTTCATTGTTGGAAATGGAAAAATGGCGGACACGGATCCGTAGATCTCGAAGATGCGCTTGCTGAATCTTGCGACGTTTATTTTTATAACGTTGCAAGAATGCTCTCACCGGACGATATAGCTCAAGTAGCTCACGACTTTGGATTGGGCGAAATTACGGGGATTGATCTTCCATATGAAAAATCGGGGCTAATCCCAACGAAATCATGGAAGCAAAAAACAAAAAAGCAAAAATGGACGACAGGGGATACGTTTAATATGGTAATCGGCCAAGGATATGTTTTGGTTACACCGCTACAGCTGGCAAAAATGATGGCAATCTTGGTTAATGGACAAAAAGTTATTACGCCCCATCTAAGCAAGCTTTTTGAAATTACTGAAACGCCGGTTTTAAATTATTCTAAGGCGCATATACAAATTATTTTAGATGGAATGGATGCCGCTGTAAATTCGTGGTATGGAACGGCCAAAAATTCCGCAATCGAGGATGAAGAATTCAGGTTTGGCGGGAAAACTGGCAGTTCTCAAGTGTTTAGAATTTCTGAAAAGTTGAGACGATCCGGGAAAACTGTATCAGATGATTATTGGAAGAAAGAACACGCAGTGTTTGTTGGATATGCCCCAGTTCATGATCCAAGAGTTGTCGTCGCAGTCTTGATTGAACACGGCGGCAGTGGCTCCCAAACAGCAGCGCCCGTAGCTCGCAAGGTGTTACTAGCCACTAAGAAACACTTACCAGAAATATTTAAGTAATCATTACAATCAGTGTTTAGCCCTGTTTCTAATTCGTTCCGATTTTGATAACATATGATGGAACTTTCAGATATAGGATAAAGATATGAGATCATTGAGGCCGAAGATTGTCTTAAGTTGTGTTATAGCATTAGTCATTGCGGGTGGTACGTATTGCTATCTGCAACATACCGGAAATTATGTTATCGTTTGGGATGAAAAAATTGAATGCGCCGATGTTATGCCTGTGATCAATTCAGATGTTATACAACGTTTAAAATATATAGATCAGTCTGGTGGAGCAAGATATTTTTCACCTAAATTGCCACCCTTTTCGCGTTACGAACATTCTATCGGGGTATATGCAATTTTGAAAAAAGCTGGAGCTTCGAAAAAGGAGTTAGTTGCTGGATTGCTTCATGATGCGTCACATACGGTTTTTTCCCATGTTGGAGATTATATCTGGACTGATGATGTGAATGAATATACAAAAGAAAGTTATCAAGACAAAATACATCGAGAGTATTTGCGCAAAAATAAAATGGAAAAGACCTTGAATTTGATAGATATTACGCTTGATGATGTAGATATCAATAAAAATGACTATAAGGCGCTTGAGCAACATCTCCCAGACATGTGTGCCGACAGAATACAATATAACATTCATACTGGAGTCATAATGAAAATGATAAGTCACAAAGAAATCAAGGAAATAATGGAAAATTTGAAATTCAAGGATAACAAGTGGTTCTTTACAAATTTGGATATAGCCAGAAAATTTGCAAATTTATCGATTTATTTTACCCAGAATTTTTGGGGAGCAAAGTGGAATACGACGATGAATATACATTTTGCGAACGCTTTAAAACGAGCACTGAAACTTAAGATAATCATGAAAGATGACTTATTTTCCACTGACGAAATTGTTCTGAAAAAACTGACAAAAAGTAACGATCGCATAATACAATTGAATTTGCAACAATGTCAAAGTCCATTAAAGAGGCTTCCAGAGCAGAAGTATAGGACAGAGAAATTCTTTCCAAAATTTAGAGGAATTGATCCGCTAATAAGGAAAAAAGACGGAACATTTTCTAGGCTTAGTGAGATGGATATTATGTTCAAAAACAATTATGATACCGTTAAACAGTGGTGCAAAGACGGATATGCCATCGATGTTCTGGCCCCGCTTGAGGAGGAAAGGCAATGAAATCAAAGAGTATAGCAAATGCGATAGATGCACTTTTAGATGATTTTTTCTTGATACAAAAAGATATCAATAGGGTCAACAATTTGTACTCTGTCGTAATAAAAGAAGTCGAAGTTGCTATGATTCGAAAAGTCATGAATTGGTCCTCTCGGAACAAAACTCAGGCGGCAAAAATTTTAGGAATCAGCAGGAATACATTAATCAAAAAGATACAAGATTTGCAAATGGATACAGCTATTGATGAAACAAAATAATAATTCCATACAAGTCTTGTTTGCTAAGTTCATGTCACATAATGGCATATCAAGAAGCAGTTTAATGATTTTGTGTTTTTTGGTTTGCTCTGTGACTGCCGGGCTAGATTATATGTCTGAAGCACATATTTGTTCAATCCACATCGCATTTGAAAAGTTTGTTGCGCCACTTAAAATCGAAGCTCATAAATTGATACAGCTACCGAAATTAGTGAAAAGTTTTCTTGATATTAAACATGAGAACGAAGCACTAAGGCGAGAGTTAGATATCTTAAAGATAGCAAATCTAAAAGCCAACGAACATACTCGAGAACTTGACGAACTGAAGAGAAATCTAAATATAAAATACAATTTTGAACGGTTTAATGTAGTTGAAAAAGTTTTGGGATTTGAGGCATCAGTCTACAACTCTTCGATAATTATATCGAAGACACATGATGATATAGCGGTAGATAGTATAGTCATTACTCCAGATGGGCTTGTAGGGATAATTAATACAGTTTACGAGAAAAGTGCGAGAGTTTTGCCAATAACCAATTCGTTAACAGCAATACCAGTCAAAACAAATTCTGGAATACATTTGATCATTAGAGGAACAGACCAAAATGAATTGGTTGCCATAGAAATACAACAAGAAGAATTAATTGCCAAATTAACGGTTGGTGATATTTTATACACCTCTGGAGAGGGGGGATTTTATGAAAAGGGCATCCCTGTGGCAAAGATTACAAGCGTAAATCTCAACAAATCAGAAGTACGCGCAACTCCAATCGTGCAAGTGTCCAATATAAATTATGTATGGATTATTAGTTCGAATAGGTAATATTTTTGGATTGCTAAACAAATTAATAAAAAATTCTCTGCTATGCAGAAATAGCGCTATTGAGAGCTCTAACATCTGTTTCATTTTTTTGTATCTAGACCTCTGTTTACCATTTATAATTCCGGCTTTCAACAATATATTCGCGGGCCTTGCAAACTTCTAACACCGTTTATCTATTCAATCTATTTTGCATAAAAGTTTTTTTATTAATTGGTTTGACAATCCAGGCCTGCATTTCTCCTTGCACGGACTTACACCTTTGGAGTATATTTCTAACTATAGTTCAGGAGACTCATCTTGTCTCATATGTTATGAGCTTATACAAGTTTTTAACTTACTATTCCTGGCGTGTTATGCTAACATGAGAATGCAATTTGTATTTGATGGAATGTACCATTTGTCTTGCTGTCTCGATAATGCTGGAAGATTGCGTCAGCGCTAGACTTTTTAATTTGAGACGAATTGCCTAAGAGCACCTTGATGATCAAGGAAGGCTTTAAGGTAAGTGTACCGATTGCATCATGGTCGTTTTGAGGACAAAATGAACATAATTGAACAACTCGAAAAAGAGCAGATAAATAAGCTAACAGAGAACAAGGCAATCCCAGCATTTCGCGCGGGAGATACGGTAAGGGTTTTGGTCAAAGTTATTGAGGGCACCAGAGAAAGAACGCAAACCTATGAAGGAGTCGTGATTGCCAAGAAAAATCGTGGGATCAGTTCGTCATTTAAGGTTCGTAAGATTTCTAATGGAGAAGGAGTTGAAAGGTTGTTTCACCTTTACTCCCCGAACATTCAGATTGAAGTTGTAAAGCATGGCAAAGTGAGAAGAGCAAAACTCTACTATTTACGCGAAAGAACTGGGAAAAGTGCTCGTATTGCCGAGAAAAAACGTATTGAGAACTCAGAAAACAGTGAAGCATAAAAGGAAGTCTCCAAGATTTTGGAGACTTTTTCTACTTCAAAACTAGTTTTACGTTGCTTGGAATATCAAGTGAAACTGTGTTCTTGAAGGAATTTCCCTGTAACATCAGTGTCATTTCTCCATTATCCTTCACTTCGTTCCAGCATTTTACGAGCGGGTCCAGATGTTCATCACTTATTTGGTTATTAGATAAATCTATGAGCTGAATGCTCGTTCCCTCACCATTTTTAGACATTTTCCCTATCATTGATAGTATGGCTACTGCACCATCTCCCGTTATCCCCATATCGGAAAAGAATAGATACTTTAGCATTGGAAAATTGCTTAAATTTGAAGCAATAGATACAGCTCCTTCGTCGCCCAGCGCATTACCAGAGAATGTTAATCCGCCGACAAACTGCGGATAGGTTTTTAACCCTTCTAGAATTTGCATAGCTCCATTCAAGCTGAGTGAGCTTTTCCTGAACGATAGTGAAACTTTTTTAATACCTTCAGAAGCTAATTTTTTAAGCCTTTCAACAAGATAAGGGATATCTTCATCTGTAATTGCTTGTTCATCAAAGCTAATGATTTTAAGTTGTGCTATTACATCTTTGGCAGGGATCAGCTTATCAACCTTGGCAATAACTTCTTCAGAAAATACTGCTTCTTCCTTATCGGATACATCTGTTTTGTTTGTCTCATTCGTTTCAGAATTTTCAGAGCTAACTAGTTTGGTTTCTCCCTGCTGTTGCGCTGTTGTTGTAGGTTCATCTTGTGTATTTTTGGCTACATCGGTTGACTCACTATGTTCCGAGTTATTTTCTAGTTTTTCTTTTGCTTCGCCAGCGCTGCCAGTAATGTCCGCAGTTTTATCATTTTCCTTAACTTCTGAGACGCTCGGCTGTTCTGAAATCTCTGAAACTTTGTCATTGCTTTTCTGTGTTTTTCCTGCGATTTCTTTAACTTTGGACATCGCGTCTTTTGCATTAGAGGATAATTCCGAAAAGTTGTCTTTTGTTTCCTTTACAACTTTATCCTTTTCCGACAAAACTTTATCTTTCATTTCCACGACTTTTTCTTTTGCTGACATGACTTTATCTTTCATTTCTGCGATTTTATCCTTTGCAGACATAGCTTTATCTTTCATTGCTAAGACCTTGTCTTTAGCCGATAAGACTTTATCTTTGGCCGCTGTAACTGTCTCTTTGGCTTTTTCCACTTTTTGCATTATTCTGTCAAATATGCTTGCATCGACAACGCTTAAGTCAGAAAAACTTACAATGACTAGCAATACTGATAAAATTTTTGTTTTGTTATTCATTTCTCCAAAGCCTTTATATCGCAAATCCCAAGATATATATTATCTTGAAATCGTAAAATTTTTGTTAACGGGAAGTTGGATTATTTCTGAATAGATTGATCCTGAGCGGCTTCGAACGATGAAGAATCACTGCCTGCGGATTCAATTTGTAGAAATTCTTTTTTAAAATCATCAAAGGTTTCTTCCAAGAGTAAACGTTTTTTCGTATCTGTAAGAAATTTACCAAATACTTCGTTTTCAGTTTTAATTGAATCTAGCATTTTAACAGCATCAGCATACTTCCCATCTGACAAAAATTGTCCGGCTTTTTCAAATTTTGTCCTATCGCTATCTAAATTTACTTCATCTTTTGGAGTTGAATCTTTATCAAACTTCCTAATTTTGATTGCTTCCGATATTTTTTCTTTAATTAATCGCTTTTGACGCTCCCAAAATGATTCCTCGAAATTAGTTTTAAATACAGCGTTTCCTGCTGCAGAATAGTCTTTTTTTAGGTCCGCAAGAGATTTGACATTCTGTTTAGACAATTTGATGAGCTCTTTCGATGAATGATATTTAGTCATGTCGATTTTTGCAGAATTCGATTCAATAAAACTTTCGAACGGCGCACCATCCTTGATTAAGGTCTCGAAAGCTTCAAGAAATGCTCTTTTCTCTGGAGCCAATTTTTCTGTTTGTTCATCAACTTTTTCTGTTTCTATGTTAAGTTTTTCTTTTATGGTATTTACGTCCTTTTGCAGTGAAGAAACAGTCGTATACAAGTACGAGGAATTTTCTTTCGTTGATTTCCATTCAGAGCTTATGGATTCTAGCGTAGATTCAATTTTCGCGATATTGTCCGTAATTGTAACTATTTTATTTTCAAAAGATTTACAATTATCCTCTAGCTCTTGAAATTTCTCATTCTGATAAGTTGTTCCAGATTTTACAAAAATAAACTCAGTAACAATTGAAATTGCAAATCCTATCAAGCAAGCGACGATTAACCGCTTTCCCAGAGAACTCCACTCTAACTCAACATTACTGCGCTCGTTGCTCATTACAAATCCTTCCTCCCAACCTACATATCCAGAATAACACATGACTAAGTTGATTGCAAATCTTGTATATAAGTTCACAACCAATTAGACAAAAGTTGGCTTGTTAGTGAGCGAGGTAATTCAAAGCTAG
>CACYDS010000109.1 GCA_902773285.1 uncultured Pseudomonadota bacterium
CGGTCCTCCGGGAGCCGGCAAGTCGATGATTGCCAAGCGCATACCGACGATCCTTCCTCCGCTGACGCTCGAAGAAGCATTGGAGACCACGAAGATACATTCGATTGTGGGTCTGACGAACAAAAAGAAAGGTGCGAGCAGTTCGCTCATCGTGCAGCGTCCGTTCCGTTCACCTCACCACACAATAACCGACACGGCACTCGTGGGTGGCGGCCAGAATCCGCATCCAGGTGAGATCTCCTTGGCACACAACGGAGTGTTGTTTCTTGACGAGCATAAGAAAAAAACTTGTGCCATTTCTTGCATATATCAAAAAAAAGTCGTATCTTTGCACAAAATTTCAAAATAGATGGCGAAGAACGAGCATATCAGAGAAGCCGCATTGCTTGTTAGATGTAGTACAGACAAGCAAGATTACGAACGGCAACTAGAAGACCTCCGGATTATTTCAGAGCGTTTCGGGTTTCATGTGAAAGAGCCTGAGCACATTTACGGCGAGTATATAACAGGTAAAGACGATACTACCAAGCAGGATCGTCTCTCTATCATTCGTCTCAGAAGCGCAGCAGAACGGAAGGAGTTTGATGTTGTGCTGATATCTGAGGTAAGCCGTATGAGCCGTGATTCTGTATCTGGGCGTGTATATGTGCGCCAGTTCTGCAATCTTGGTATTCCTGTATACTTCCGGGACAAGATGAAGTGGACGATGAACCCTGACACGTTAGAAGAGGACGAATCGTTTATAAAGGAACTGGGACTATATTTTGATGGAGCAGCGGAGTATTTGAAGAGCATGAAGACCCAAATTGCTTCAGGTCGCCGTGCCAGTCTGCGTAATAATCAGCTCGTCATCGGTCATGTTCCTTTCGGTTATAAGAAACGTGGAGGTACAGATCGGAGGCATAAGAGTGAATTGATAATCGACGAGGAAACCGCTCCGATAGTAAGAGAGATATTTAGTCTCTATATACAGGAAGGTGAATCATTAAAAACTGTCTCTCTTGCGATATCAGCTAAATACAAAATCAAGAAGACGGTTAGCGGTATACAACAAGTATTAGCACGTCCGGAATACTACACCGGGCGATATACCGTTTATATGAGCGACCCGGATAATAAGAAGAAGCCATCTGAGCCGTTTACACTCACCTTTGATCCACTTATTGACCAGGCGACTTTCGAGGCGGCAAAGGCAAAAAGAGAGGATAAGAAAAGCTCTAGAACACCATATCCAAAGCAGCAGGTATATCCCTTAACTCGGCTTATCAAGTGTCCGTTCTGTGGTCATAGCTTCAGTCCTCGTGCCCGATCTGGAGATAATAAAGGTGAGAAGTACCGTATCATCAATGGGAAGATTGCTTATTCATGGCTATGTTGCACCCGGATCAATAATGCCGGCGATTGTTTAAGCCATATCAACCTAAATAACGAGAAATTGGAGACCATCCTATGGGATTTCATTAAAGAAGAGCTACTGGACTTCGCAGATCCACACAAAGACAACCGGCATGAGAAGATTGCTCTATTAGAAAAAGAGATACGAGAGGCAGAAAGCGCAATCCCCAAGTATATGGAGGAAATTGCGAATGCCAAGAAGAGAGCCAAAAGAGCGCACACAGTCTATATGGATGCTGTAGAAGTGTTCCCTGAAGAGGCACAGCGTAACTACTTGGAAGAACTGCAAAAGGCTAAGGCTTTACAGGAAGATTACACCAAAGAAATCGACGCTCTGAAGAAACAGATTCAGGTAAAGCAGAACACTATCGAGTATTACCGGAATAGCACCATTACGCCTCAATATTTACAGAGCATTGAAAACAATATGGACGGGAAGCGTATTATCTTCAAACAGCTGATAGAGACAATCGAACCATATAGTCTTAGTCCAGGCGTTGTTGTGCTGGATATCTCTACAATCAATGGAAATTACTACATCCTATTCGATGGAAATCAGCGTGGAGAAAAGCGAATTGCCCACTACATAGCTCAGCCATTTATAAAGTGGCATCCGGAAACAAAAGGCAAACTCCAGATGTATGAGCCAAATTCGTACTTCACCCTAAAGAACATAGATATCTTCGAGACGTTTGAGGAACTGAACTTGAATCATGCAAGTTTCTCAGATATTCAATGCCTGTGTGCTCTTAATGGGTGGGTATTACCGTATAACTATATATACAATAGTTAATAGCTATGGAACAAGAAATTATTGAAAACGTGGTGACCATTGGCAGTCTGACCGTGAAAGCAATAAGCCGTATGCCACCGACAATGAAAGCAGATTTTCTTATCTCAACAGGATACGATTATGGAGTAATAATTTCCGCAGAAGAAGCGTACTATATTTTACAAAAAATGCCTGTCGAATTGTGTGCCTCAATTTTAGCGGAGACCGGCAACCATTTGAAACTTAACAAGGCTTTGCAGAATCAAGAACTTTCTGCATTTATAGAACTGTGTGAAAACACTGACAACATATCTTATGTTTTATACTCGTGTGCATTATACAGGGACTTAGAGGAAAATTATACACAAGTGAGAAAAGATATAAATGCTCCTTGTGATATTGATAAACTAAATAAACTCAATTTTGCAGTAAATAGACGCCCATTTTCAACGTATCAAGAATCAATATGTGAATTCTTAGAAAAATTCGGCGAATGCTTGCCAGAATTAACTAAGCCGTCTATTATGCCTAAAGACGAGGCAATGGATTTACTTGTGTGTATTCTCAAATTACGCTCATACCCAGAATATTATTCGTCTATTTTGTCCGGTATAATAAAGGTTGATAAAGACTTAAAAGAATTTCGCCAAGTTGTATTGGGGGTATGTGGCGACGAATTAATAGAAAAAAAATATATATTAGCACAAGTTCCGGAAGAGGAATGGTATTTGCCTAAAAATGTTTTTGGAATTCAAACCGTGGCATTTGATAGTTTTGAACCTTCGGAGGAATGTAAAAAATTCATAAATGAACACCCGGAGAATTTTGAGAATTTGATTAACGAGGCTGCCCAAAAGGGAGTGATTGATGACTTACCTCTTGTGAAAAAAACGTTTGCGCAAATTATTTTAGGTAGAGACTTAGGATGTGAGGCATATATTAAACTACCAATAAATTATACTCCATTTGTCTATGCCATCATACGCCAAATGTGTGGTAGCAAAGGATATGTAAAAGTCCCTAAGTTTTTTTACTGTGGGTTAAGTAAATTCGGGAAAGAATATGACCCTAACAACGGGCCTGGTATTGCAAATGGGTGCAAAGAGGAATACAAACTGATGATTGAAACTAACATCCCACCAGCAAAGTTCGCAGTAAAGGAATAATTAAACAAGTATATGCTGCAAATACTATTAGAAGGAGTTCTTGCTCCTTCTTTTTTTTGTTTTTTCTTAGGTTTTCTGTGTATTTCTTAGGATTCAGTATGGGTTTCTTAGGTCGCTTGGATATCCCATAAAAAAGCTGTAATTTTGCGTCGGATTTGAAAATTTAATGTCAAACCGTTCACAAATAAAATGGCAAAAAGACAAGAACATATTGCAATTTTGAAGCCCACACCGAGAGAGTTTGTAAGGCTTTGGAATCAGGTTCGCCAAGCACTTGAAAAGCAGTTGGCGAGCAGCGAGTATGTTTCTTGCCCGACTGTGATCCTCTCTTTACAATATGCGCCCGATATGCTACAGAAGGTTGAGTTGGTCGTTAGCCGGTTTGTTAGCGATGAGGACAACTGCGAATTGGTGCAGGAAATTCGGGTGTCTGTATATCATCAGGATGATTTTATCAATGTTATGATAGAATGCAAATAAACGCGTACACATGTAGGCGCATGTATACCTTATATTAACTTGTGCATCGACTTTTGCTCCTAAAATAAAGTCAGCGATCTTTGACATATTTAGCGACCGATTTTTATAGTCCAGTAAACAATCAGTCTCGATGCCTCGTAATGATCCAGATTACGTAGAGACTCATTAAGCATAGGTAAGCATCGTACTTATGTAATTTTTATTTTTTTTAAAATACAATGAATACAATTAAAAATCCGGAGAGCGGCGGCAAGGCTGTTAGCACTCCACAAGAACCAAGCTTCTATAGGAAGCTAGAAACAACAGATTTATTAACCCTTTTAAAGCGCAAAGGATTATGAGAAAAAAAACATTAAATCCTTCCACCAATAAAGTTAATTGGGGAATGATCGGAACTCACGCATTATGCACAGTTGTGGAACTTGCTATCGTCTCAATCTTTGAAGGAATCCGATATTATATTGATATCGAATTTGACAAGAAGGAGCGAGAAGCTAAAGAAAAGGAACTACAAAGAAAGGAGGAAGACTATGGAGCTTAGTGAACGCATAGCCAATCGTACTGCTAGATGTGTTCGTTCAGAGACAAAAGGTATTCTCCGACATAGCCTGAAGCGCCATCGCCTTTTCAATGAAAAAGAGGAGGAGAGGCAGAGAGAGCGAGAACGCATCGAGGCACAAAGGCCAAAGCTAGAGGAGATGAAGGGTATCAGCATGAGAGATTTACTCTCTGCTGATATACCAAATGCTTCAGACCTTTGTATATGCGGTCCAATTTGTGCCGGTGATTTCGTCCTACTTGGTGGCCATTCAAATGTCGGTAAAACTATTGCGGGAGTTCAGATAGCTATTGATATTGCAATGGGTCGTCAATCAGAACTCTTTCCTCCAATGAAAGTATGTGATCTGGAACATATTGCTTATTATTACGATGATGAAATGCGCCTAACTCAGTTCAAAGAGCGATATCATGGTCTGAGCGCGCGTATTTTTGATGATCATTTTGTAAGATTTAGCCCTGAAACGCATGAACGAGTATGCACCCCAGAAGGACTTATGCAACTTATTATTCACGTCTGCAAAGAAGCGACCAAGCACTTGGCGCTTGTAGTAGATAATCTTACAGACCTTCGCGATGAAGGTATGAATTTGAAAAGATTCTATAAATGCCTAAAAAAAGCTCGGAAAATAATGGAACATAAAGGTCTGTATTTTACGGCGATTATCATTGTTCATATGCAATCTACCATGAACAAGAAAATAATCAATCGCCCTCTGACATTGAGTGACTTCAAGGCTGGTGGTGCTTTACAAAACTTCTTTGATTGTGCATTGGGTATTAGAGGGTTTATGAAAGATGATGTCGATGTTAAATACCCATACGTTGATATTATGAAAAGCAGAATTCAATGCGATCTAGCAGGATTCCCTACTAAGAGAATTTCCGAACCCTATGCGATGTTACGGTATGCAGCAGAATTAGTTACTACCAATAAGGGACAGCAATCAGGTTCTACAGATGACAACAATCCTTTTGGTGGAGGAGGAATTGGTGCAAAACGCCGTTATACAAAGGTTGCCGACGATGGTGTCTTTGATGAGATCGTTTCGTATTTCGCAAAGGAGGCTCACGGAAATGCGACAATCACCGCGCAACATTTCGGCTGTACCCGGCAGGCGTTATATATCAATTTTGAGAAACGGTACGGAAAAAATTGGAGAGAGAATATCAATATCACCATACAGAAGGAGGATATTTCAATGGATTCTGCAGATATAGATTTTGATGGCGATGATGACTACTCCTTTGATGATTAACAAGAAAAACGACCTATGCGTTAGTGCGTAGGTCGTTTTTTTATGTTCATTACCTAAATTATTTACCAATGGGGTATTTCTCAATGAACTTTTTACCCTCTTCAATGAACTGTTCCAATTCCCATTGCTCAGCATTAGCTTTATTGGTTAGTTGCCTGTATTGGGTCATTACGCTCTTTTCTTCTGCTGGATTCAGCCTTACATAATTCAGTAGATGAATGTATAGATATGCGTTGAAGTTCTTATTGTATTGCTCTTCGTTCAGCATGTCAGTCGAGAAAAATGAACTATACTCAGCCATTTTTTTATCTCTATATGACCTAGCACCACAAAATACTCCAAAATAGGTAACTTTAGATATTTGTTCCATACTACTGCTGATGTGATAGAATTGGCTTTTGTCCAACTCAACTATACTTTCTCCTTCTGCTGCTTGGCCAATGTTCATACACATGAAATCCCATGTCTCCACATCAGACAAATCGTTGTTTTTTATGCCATACTCTCTAAATTGGGCTATGGCTTGTGGATTGTATACATCTATCATTAAAGTACGACCAAAATGTACCAATATTCCGGTGAACGCGCCTGTTTCATCCAAGTATGACGCGCATAACACCGTAGAAGAACTGTCTTTCTTGCTATTGTTAGCGGATAGATAGAACGAATAAGTCAACTCACTATTCTCGCTCTTATAATCATACTTCTCACTTACAGGATAGTTTGTCGCTTTTGAAAGAAGTTTTAAAAATGATGATTCGGTTTTTTCTAGCGAATCGTGGATGAACTTCGCATCGGCTACTATAGCACTATGAAGCTCTGCTAATGACTTTGTTGATTTTAACATGGTTCTTTATATTTTATAGATTAAACTTAGATATCCTTTTCTCTACTCCACATTCCGCAACTAGTGTCCACGAACGAACTGGCCTTCGGGCTGATTTTCGAGGAAGCAAGCGTCATCAGGTTGCTCGTCAATTTCTACGGTTGTGCCGGTTGATATGATATATACTGCGTATTGCTCGTTTTCCCGACCGAACCGGATAGCGGCCTCCAACGAATCTTCGGGAATTAGACGCGAGCTGTCGAAATAGTACAGGCTGTCCTCCGTATCGAGCCAGCCGCCTACGTAGCCATCGTGCGACAAAGCATGAACGATCACTTTGGGTAATTGTTCGCGTGAATACGAACCCTGCGTCTCTGCGTAGGAAACGGCAATACCTTCCGTCGGTTCCGTCATCGTACGGATGTCCAATGTGAAACCATCCGGATGTGACATCGAGAACGTCCATATGGAGTCAGCCAGCGATTCAACATCCGTTATGACGGTATCTCTGTTCTTGCATGACGAAAAGGCAAGCAGCATACTACATGCTGTCAAAATAGCCAAAAACGAAGTAAGATATGTTTTACGGTTCATATGATTTTATTTTGTCAATTATTTATCTCTCTCCGGTGTAACTCGTAGTGCCATAGATTTCTATTGATTCAACGGTTTGAGTTCCACGCTGTCACGTTCGTACTGGCGATCGACGAAGATGAGCAATATCGGCACTCGCGTCCATGTGTTCTCTTTGTCGGCGACATCGATGCAATAGGTAAACGTCAGTTTCGAACCATCGTCTGTCAGGCTCTCGGCATGCAGTTCGGTACTATGATTCGTTTCCGGCAGTACAACGGCTATCGCAAACTGCGTATTAAAATCAATGGGTGTCGGTTGTCCTTTCTTGCCCATAAAAGCAGCCATGCCGAAATATCGTTCGAACTGGTCATGCGAACCGATCTTTGCCGGAACCGGTTCGGTCACATCGTTCCGCACGAAGTAGTTGTGTGTCTGTTCAAACGGAATGTCTTTCTTCTGTCCGCAGGCTGCGAATAACATCGCTATGAGTGCAAGGGTAAATAACTTTTTCATCATTTTATCTCTTGTAATTCTCCTGTTATGGAGTCGATGATAAAGCCGCGGACGGTCACATCTTTAGGGATGAGCGGATGGGTATGAATGGTCTTGACGGTCTTGCGGACGGATGTCTCGGTGTCGCGGAAGCCTTCGAGCCAATGGTTGAGGTCAATGCCGCACTCAC
>CACYDS010000110.1 GCA_902773285.1 uncultured Pseudomonadota bacterium
CTTCCATACCAGCTGCTGTACTTGCATCGCTCGCATGGGTAGTTTCTGAATTTTTATCGCCTAAATCGTTATTCTTCTGCTCTGCTTCGGTTACTGCCATAGAAAGAAGGGTATTGACCATATTATCTTTCGGAATATCTTTCCTTTCAACTTGCATCGGAACCCCCTCTGTGTGGAAACTTATGCAATCGAATATATCATTCAACGTTGCCCCCTTGGATGCCATATCATAGATGGCATTCACAGCATCCTGATCCGTTGAACTGATGTTGCCAGACAAAATATTCTCAGCCTTTGGAGCATCTGATGCCCCTTCGGATAATTCATACACTTTGGACACAGTTTCACTTAAATTAGCCGAAGCAAATGCCTCATTCAACCCGTAAAAAGCAAGTTTCTGAAATTTTGATTTTTCAACCTCTGAAATTACTTCCTCCGTTTTTCGAGTAGTAATTTTTTCCTTTAATTTATTTAAATTTTCTTGAATTTCTTCTTCGCTCTTTCCTGCCTGTATATCTTGAACTATGCTCTGAAATTCGCTCTTTTCATCTTCATTCATTTCCTTAGTAATTTCGGCAGTCGATTGTCCACTCGCCAATTTTTCCTTGATATCATTTGTGTTGAGTTTTTGCGAAAGCAAATTCATTCCATTTTTAAACACAGAGCTATACACCTCAGAAGAAGAACCAGAATTGCCATCATTCAGCTTTGAGGACAGCAAACCTAGCCCCCCCTTGGCTAAATTGCCAATAAATCCCCCAACCGCACTCAGTTTAGACGAACTATTGCCCTTATTGTCTTTCTTTTTCAGCTTCTCAATTTCAGCAGCATTTTTTGCTGCTTCCAAATTTTGCTGTGTGCTTAATTCTTTTTGGGCCTCCAATTCTTCGTGTAACTTATATACAGCTTGATTCAATTCTTCCACATCTTTTCCGCTCGCTTCACCACCGGCGGCAGCCTGAGAATTAACACTTGTTTCCAAAGCCTCTATTTTTTCGTTGCTAGTAGCCTGAGATCCTTCTAACCGTTCAACCTTTTCTTGCAAGTCAACTACAGTTTCTGAACTTTTTTTAGCTTCATCAATTTCGTTTTTTAAAGAATCGCGAACTTCAAGAAACTCATCTTTTTGATCCTTCAACTTTTCTTCAATTCCTTGCGATCTTAAATCGAGTTGCTTATCGGTCTCCTTCATTTCGTTTATTTGACCTTCAAGCTTTTTAATTTGCTCTTTTAGTTGAGCTACCTCAGGATCTTCTCCTGCGTATACAGCCCAGACGTTACCTGAACTTACAACGCTGAGACAAACTCCACTTAGTATGTATTTTGCGAATTTCATGACTACTCCTCCCCAGAAGAAATCAAAATGGTACACTAATCTAATTTCAGACTACCACACAGTAATAACCCCATCAATAAAAAAATCTAAATTCTCGCCAAAATACAATCCCTATCGTCCACATTCTTCATTGCTCTGACTTATACCTACTAAAAGGCGGATATATTCATGATCCCACTATTTGCATCACCTTCGTTTTAACTTCTGGGCCTTTTTAACTTCTGGGCCTTTTATTGACGCAAAGTAGGAGTCTGTTCAATATACCGAATAAGGCTTTTACAAAATATTTTCAGATTTACTACGCTATCAATTTGCTCACTCCTGATTCTGAGAGTATATCTAAATTATAAAATCGGATAATTTTGTTTTTCTTAACTAAAAGTTAACAACTTTAATGTAACCTTACAGAAGGTGAGGATGCTTCTAGTCGAGGAGAAATGAATATGAAATTTGCAAAAAAAATGGTGCTGACAACCATTATCTCAATGTTTATGACGGCATTTGCTAGTAGTGATGTTTCTAGTATCTCGGGCGCCACAGGAGAAATGAACAACAATAAGGATATGGATCGAAAAATAGATGAGCTAAAATCATCTTTTGATAAAATATCGGCTGCGACAATGAAGGCAACCAGAGATCTTGCAAAAGCTGGAGCGGAATCAATGCAGGATTCTTTAAAAACAGCAAATGACAGCCTGATTTCATTAATGACAACGGTGTACGAATTGATTGCCCCAATCATTAAAACGCAAACGGTATACAAGTCTGCAGATGGTCAAAACTATGTGATTCCGACAGCATCCATATCTACCCGAGAGAAATTTGATATAGCTTCATTCAAGACCATAAATGACCAAAAACTAAAAGAGAAAATGACTGCCGCAACCACAAGCCAATCGCATGAATAAAAATTTAAACACTTCTTGCTTGACTGTTAGCCAAGTTATTTGGTAAACATATCCGGTTATGTGTGTTTATGAGTTGGACTAGCTGTATGGATTCGCTTCCTATGACCCTTACTGGGTATAACAAGCTACAAGCCGAGTTGCGGTATTTGAAGAATAATGAGCGACCTCGAATAGTAGAGGCAATTGCGTCTGCTCGGGCATTGGGAGATCTTTCCGAAAATGCTGAATATCATGCAGCAAAAGACCGGCAAGGTATGGTCGAAAGTAGGATTACAGACTTAGAAGATAAACTCAGCAAGGCCACAGTTATAGACGCATCCCAGATTGTTTCGGATACCGTAAAATTTGGAGCAACCATTGAATTAGTAGATGACGATACAGATATAACTTCCAAATTCCAAATCGTAGGAAGCGATGAGGCTGATGTTAAAAATGGCCTTTTGCCTATCACTTCGCCTCTTGCGAAAACGTTAATTGGGAAAAAAGAAGGAGATTCATTAGAGGTACGCGCCCCTAACGGCGTAAAGAGTTATACAATTGTGAGCATCAGTTACGTATAATCGCGATTACACCCACATCAGATCACTAACAAGAATAAGTAATAGATAAGCTAGTGGCTGGATGCCGGTGGGTTATTTATTTTTCCACAGTTGGGTAAATGACCAAGCCTTGATTGACATTGTTTTGTTTGCTCGCAAAGTATTTGATGTGAATTTTCCCCAACACCACCCCTCCGGCTCATTTATCGATATCGAATAATATTTGGTTTTTGAAAGAATGTCGCGCCTGTGCGCTCATCCTTGTCATTTGATACCTCCATCGTACGGAGCCCTCCTCCGGTCTGCTCAAGAATATAATAGGCTTAGTAAAAAGCAATTTTTGAACTATCTATCACAAGTTTTTATCTATCACAAGTTTTCTGTCACTGACCTTGACAGGCGCACAAATATGTGATATTATTCTTGTGAGAGGTTTAGTTTATTTAAAAGGTTGGAGTTATGTTAAGTAAGCGGTTTTTATTCATTGGCTATATGTCTTTATGCAATGTTGTAGTTATGGCTATTTCTAATGCAGCTATTGCTTTGGACAAAGTTTCTGCCCAAATAAATGCTACCAAAGAGACTCGTAACATTGTATCCCAAATCATATATAGGATGCATGCTCATAATATAATTGAAGATGCCAAATGGAAAGTTGAAGATGCCAAATGGAAAG
>CACYDS010000111.1 GCA_902773285.1 uncultured Pseudomonadota bacterium
ACGAGCGATTAAAGCAAAGAAGAAGTTCAACGAAGGAAAATTCTACAACACATATTTAAAAAGTTTTGGAGGTAACTAAAAACGGCAACGAAGAAAGTAAGTAACTGTGTGGCTGTTAGTATTCCAGAGGAACCACATGCTAACTGTATAACATCAAATTTAACAGAAGCTGAACGTATATTAAAAGATGAGGCATTAGTTAAATTAGCCGATATATCTCAACTTCTATTTGGCGATAGAGATTTGAAATTAGAGGTTCCGCCTAATCCAGATAGCGTTCAAAGCAGCTCTTGGAACGTTTACGTGCTTTCTAATTTAATCAATGAGGTTTTAGGTACTATTAGATCTAGAATTTAAAAAATGGAGGTTAAATAATGACTATTAATGTTCCAGTAGAGGCAATTGGTAAAGAATGTATTGCTTGTGAAATGCTTGAGATTCGGTTTGACTATAGACATGAAGACTATACAGGGTCGGGTCTGGATACCAATTATTTCAAATGTTCTCATTTGGACCAATGTTTAATCATCAAAAGATGTTTGGAGTCGAGAAATGAGAGAAGATAAAAAATGGATTTGCAATCCTTTAAAGAACAAAAGTTGCTTGAAAAGCATATGCGGAATACTGGATGGAAGAGATATTTCAAATCCGCATAAGTGCTTTTTAACTAAAAATAAACTAGTTCGTCTTGAGCCGTCGGATCCTGATATTGTTGAATTTAGCAATAAAAAGGAGCGTGTCGAAAAATGGCTTAAAGATTATTACGGAAGAGAGGACGAAGTAAATGGAAATTAGATATAAATTAAAAGACATGTCAAACCCAAACATGTCTAATGAGATGGCAATAGACCTAATACAAAAAAACATGCCAGACCCGAAACGTAATGCGTTTTTACATGATGCTTTAATAAAAGCGATCGTTGCGTTGAAGCACGATAGGCATAGAAAAGAAGATATCCTTAACGAAAGGAGATAATAAAATGTTACATTCTGGTATAGTCTTACTGCTTTGTTGTACTGTTGTATGTTGCGATGGAGGATGCGGAACGGCGAATAGTATTAGCGCAAACACTTATGTTCCTGAAACTGAGGTTGTGGTCGAGGAGACCGTACCGTATATTCCAGAACCAGAAGTCGTAGTAGAGGAGACAGTACCTTATATTCCAGAAACAGAAATTGTGTTAGATGAGACTGTGATGCAACCTTATGAAGAATATTTCAAATACTACAATGTTGCTGGAGTGGAAATAAGGAAGGACCTTCAAAAATATTTATACGACAGACTTGAGTATTTTGGAATAGCTTGGTATTATCCGTATGCTGTTTGTCAGATATTTCAAGAAAGCAGATGGAATCCATATAGCACGAACGGCGAAGATCATGGTCTATGCCAGATAAAGGGAATTTATTGGGATAAGCGTTGCGAGGCTTCTGGAATACCAGGTTCTGATATTTGGGATCCTTATTCGCAACTTCACGTGTTCGCGTGGCTGATGAAGCAGTATCTTGATGTGTCTGGAAATAACACCGGTAAAGCGCTATCTATATACTTTCTTGGATACGATGGATATTCAGATTTATATGTTAAACACGTTATGTCGTGGATGTATCAGCTTCAGGAGGTATTTGAATGATATGCGTTTTTGGTGTTGTGTTATTTATCGTTTGTTTTTTGATCTTATTAAGTACAGGAGGGATTAAATTTAAAATGTTAGAAAAAGTAGAACGGCGTACTGCAGCGTGGATGAAGATGTCTGATGCATATGGAGATTATTTTGCTTGTAGTGAGTGTGGCGAAGATCAAAGATTCATATACTATAATCAGAAATATGGTTTGTTTTTGAGATTAGAAAATACAAAACATAAAAACTACTGTCCTAACTGTGGAGCTAAAATGGAGGAAACATGACAGACGAACGAAGAAAATTGATGGCCGACGCACTCAATAAGTCGGAAGATATTTTAATTAGTTTGTGTCGTAGCAGCAATTCTAAAGAAACGATTTCGGATGATGCGATTCGCCGATCTTTTGTGGTTCTTTTTAGGACAATTAGAATTTTAGGGACAGAAGTTATTAATTTTGATGACA
>CACYDS010000112.1 GCA_902773285.1 uncultured Pseudomonadota bacterium
CATACTTCTCTGCTATTTCAATGTTTGTCGGCATGGTCCCAAAATCAGTTCCAATTGTTAATATATGGCTGACACCCGCTAGGCGCGCAATTCTGAGCTTGTCACCCAAATTTTGATATATCTCATCGTAATAGAGATGTGCATGCGAATCTATCATAAGCTCTTTAATCAATTTTGCCTCTACTAACTGATTATAGTATTTTTGTTAGCAAATTTACTATGCACTTTAGTGCATGTGGCCTTTGGAGGCTGTCACAAATCGAAAATGTTTCAAGCGGAGAATTTTAAACTATTTGTAGAAAATTTTAAATAAATTCTTTCTCTGGATGATTCTAACCTCAGAAAAGTCATCTTGTGCTTCATGTTTGAGAAAAATATGTTGAAGTCTTATGTGCAAGATGTGATAAAATGCATACTGATCTGAGAAGTATATTTGGAAGACTATGAAAAATTTGAATTTTTGGTGTAGAGGTGTGGCTGCTTGCTCTATTTTGTGCGGTTATGGAATGGCTAGTAGCTTCAAAGCAGCTGAAATATCATCAGGTATAGTAGAGCCTTTGACATTTAGTTGTCAGGATTTAGTTAAATTTAGTCCCAACGCCAACAATAAAAATATAGGAATTATCAATTCAATCAATTCAGATTGTTCATCAAACTGTCTGAAGAATCCGAAGAAACTGAATTGTCATACCTATACGATAGATAGCCCTTATACTAATAATAATACTAATAATAATTTTCCTAGTGGATTTAATCAAAAAAATAACTCCACCCCCTTCTCGGAAAGTGAGAATGCATCGAAATATGATAAATACAGGGAATCTCGTATAGCTAGCAACAATAGGAATACCCCTTACAAAGGTACTGTTACCTTATTAAATGAGGGTGTGTCCAATTTTGAACGGCATAGTGCTCTAAAGGATAAGTATAGTGCTCTAAAGGATAAGTTTTCCAAGATGCCGCGTACTTTGAAAACTGTTATTCAGGGCAAAAAAAATTATTCTAGTTCTAAGACGGATATCAGACAAAAACAAACTGAATTCATATCAAACATGACTACCGCAAAAAACAGCAATATGACAAAAACCAGCGATATGACGAGATGTAAATCTGCAATGCAGAACAATTTCTCCACTAGTAAAGAGATCAAAATGAAGATTGGAGAACAATTTATAAGACAAGGTGTCATTCGCGCGCGAGCAGAAAAGAATAGCAATTCTACAGAAAAGGTATTATTGGTTCGGAAATGCGTGAGGAAATTGACTGTACAGTTTTATGACATTGATCGCGATAAGCTGAAAACAGTGATTGAGCAGTCAAAATCACCAAATAAGGTGGACTGTTATAATATTGCATGTTCAGAACCAGCCAGATGCGGTAATTTTATGAAAAATAATTTGGCTGGAGAGCAATCGAACATGGAGGTTACTAATGGATTTTCTACAAATCAGATAAACCTCATAAATGCTATAAAGAACGCTAACATCAGTGATCTGGGCAGTAGTGAGACACATAAAGATAAAGAGTCCAGCGGGAGATTAAGTGGTATTGATAGTAATGGCATCAAATCTGTAAGGATACAAGAAAAACAGATTCTCGAGTGCCTACAGGTTAAAACCCCACGAGATAATGCTGAGCATAACACTACTAAAGAGTACTGTATATTAAAATATGCACAACTCATTGAAGCCTCACAAGCTTATAAAGCGCGTAAAGATAAAGAAAAGACTGCACGTGAAACCGCAAGAGCCATTAAAAAGAGCCTTATGTCATGGTATAAAAACCTCTCTTGTTCCGAGGATAAGAAACAAGTACAGTTAGCAGAAAAACTTAACAAGATATTATTTGTGGCAGGTTGTAAGTCAATTTTTCTGAAGGCAAAGGGTAAAGATAATGATACTCCTGTAAATTTTTTAACGAAAATAGAACTGCTGAAACTGTTTGTTTTTGATGATGATACAAAAGCATTCACAAGATCCTTTATAAAGAAAGCATTCACAGAATCCCTTACAAAGAAAAAGATGAGTTATAAGGAAATCGGGGGCAAGTGTACAACGAATTAGTTCAACTTACAATTTGCAACAAAGGAGTGAATGCAAATCAGCAAATCTAGATCAGGAAAGATTAAACGTTTTTCAGACCAAGAATGATAGGGGGATTGGACGGCATGGAAAATAAGTGATTCTTAAGGAGATTACCAAAACGGCGCTCTGAGCTATTGAGTAAAATCACTACAGATGCTAGAACTCTCAATAGCCCTCTTGCTGCACAGCAGGGAACTTCTTTGTTAATTTGTTTTGCAATCCCCCATACTTTAAGGTATTCCTAATTTTCTTTAGATTATGATATAATCGACTCAGGTTGTTGTTCCGAATTGTTAGATAACGAACGTCAGCTGTTTGTGATAGCTCTATTTTAGAGATAAGAAATTTCGAACCTTAGGTTCATTGATTGATTGTTTTTGTTTTGAGGATTGCTGTTATGGCTGGTAAGTTACTGATAGATGCACACTATAATGATGAAACGCGCATCGCAATTATTGGGGAAGATGGAAAACTTGAAAATTTTGAAGCTGAATATTCCGGTAAAAAGCCAATAAAGGGAAATATCTACTTGGCGAAAATTATTAGGATAGAGCCTTCAATCCAAGCCGCCTTTATCGATTACGGTGGGGAAAAGAATGGGTTTTTACCTCTGACGGAAATTCATTATGACTATTTTAATAAAAACGTTTTGAAGTCAATTGAGACAGAGGAAACAGAAAATAATTCACTTGCCGAAGAAAAAATTGATGACAAAAAACATCTGAAACGCCCGATTAAGATTCAAGAAATTATTTCCACAAATCAGGTAGTTTTGGTTCAAGCTGAGAAGGAAATTCGTGGAAATAAATGCGCTTTTTTCACAACATTTATAACTTTGCCAGGAAAGTATTGTGTGCTTGTTCCAAATCCGCAAAAGGGAAAGGGTAATGTAGTTTCAAAACGTATAGACCATTCGGAGCAAGAGCGGCTAAAGGCCATAATCGAGTCTCTAGATATCCCTGAAGGAATGAATTGTATAATTCGCACAGCTGGAGCAAAAAGAACCAAACAAGAGATTAAACGCGATATGGAATACCTATGCCGGCTCTGGAACGAAATAAGAGATAAAGTTACAAATTCTGTGGCCCCTATCTTGATTCATGAAGAGGGCAACATAATTAAGCGGACGATAAGAGACCTATATCAACGTACTATGGATAAAATTATCGTTCAAGGAAAGGGCGCTTACAAAGAAGCAAGAGCATTTATGAAAATATATACACAAGCTCATGTAAAAAAAATCGAGTTATATAGTGATACTGAAGTCCCGTTATTTCGTAAGTATAATATTGAAGATAAAATTGGCAAGATCCTTGAGCCTACTGTTTCTCTGCCCTCGGGCGGAACCATAGTTATAAATACGACAGAAGCATTGACCGCAATAGATGTGAACTCTGGAAAATCAAAACATGAGCGTGATATTGAAATGACTGCACTGAAGACAAACTTAGAGGCCGCTAGGGAAATTGGACGACAAATTAAATTAAGAGATATTGGCGGAATTATCGTTATTGATTTTATAGATATGGTTGAACGCAAAGATCAGGAAAGAACTGAAAAAGCAATGCGTGATGCCATGAAAAACGATTATTCCAATACCCAATTTGGTAAATTATCACAATTTGGCTTAATGGAAATGTCTCGTCAAAGATTGCGAACCAGCCTGGCTGATGCCACTTTCACACAGTGTAACCACTGCGCTGGTTCTGGAAAAGTTCTATCGAATGAAACAATTGCTCTGTCAGCTATTAGAAAAATAGAAAATTTTTTGGTTAAACGAATAGCTAAATCAGTAATCGTAGATGTTGCACCAGGAGTAGATTTGTTTATCTTGAATCGTAAACGAAATTTGCTTATCGATATGGAGCAAAAATATGGTGTTTCAATTGAAATTGTACGTAACAAGATGATGTCAGCAATGGACTGTAAAATTTTTGTAAAGGAATACGTGCCGAGTGATCAGATAACTGACCAGAGAATAAATGAGGAAAGTGCGCTTAAACCAGATAGCGAAGCTCATACCGGAAAAAAGGTAGGCAAGCTTAAAAGGGTATCAGGCGTCAAGAAGCCCGTTATTCTTTCATCCGAAGAGAAAATTGATACGACAAGAAAGAAATTGGTACGAGTAAAAAGGCGGAGCATCTCAGATAAAAATGAACTTTCTGAACCTGTAGTGGCTTCCGAGGCCGTGGCAGTCGATCAGTCTAAGGATAACGTTCCGGCAAATACAAACAAAAAGAAGGGATGGCTGAGAAAGATATTCGAATGAAAAAAATATTCCATATATTAGCTCTGTTTTTCGTCGCTTCTGTTTCTTTTGCTGGGGACTACATAGTTATGGATGACGAAACGGAAACGTTTTTATGCGAGATAGTAAATGCTATAAAGAGAGGAATGGGGTATGAGCGCGAAATCAAAGTTTACATTTCGACAGATCAAACACTGAATGCTTCAGCCATACAAAGCGGAGATATAGTTGTGAATGCTGGCGCAATAATTCAAAGTTCGAATTACAAAGAGCTGATCACAATTCTCGCACATGAAGTTGGACACATAGAGGGAGGCCATATCCCGATTTTGATGTCACATATGAAAGATTTTATGAAAGCTGGGCTTGTCCCTGCATTGATAGGTGGGGCAATCTCGGCGATTGCTGGAAATGCTGCCCCCCTTATGGCTGGTGTTTTTGCCGGGCAATCTATAAGTCAAGGTATGGTTCTTGGAAAAATGCGACAAAAAGAAGAAATTGCAGATACGAAAGCCGCGGATGCTTTAAAAAAATTAGGCTGGTATTTGTTTGATGGCTGCCTTGATATGCATAAAAAGCTAGCATCGAAATCTTTTGTGCATAACGAGTATTTATCTTCTCATCCGCATTCATCCAAACGTATCGAAAAATATAAACAATATTACGAGGAATTTAAAAATAGACCATTGTCGGAAAAAGTCAAAAAATTGATGAAAAAATACGAAGCTAAGTTTGAAATGATAAAGAAAAAATTGCAGGCACTCGTGATACAAAATGAGTTTTTAAGTGAGCTTTATAAGTCTCCTAAAAATAATAATGAAAAATATGCAAGAGCTGTTGCGTTATATAGATTGCACATGTACAGTGAGGCAATAAAGTTAATTGACGACTTGCCATCAGACGATATAGAACAGTCCGCCTATTACAATGAAATAAAATGCATGGCATTGATAAATCTCAAAAAAAACAAAGAAGCTGCAGAGCTCGCAAAAAAATTACTTCAGAGCACTCGGAGCATAAAGGATCATCGTGACTTGATCATAATATACGCTGAAGCTGTCAGTTCCGGCAATATACGTTCCCATGCAGAAAGCGCAATAAAGTATCTGCGAAGGATATTAGCTCCGAAGGATGATGACATAAGTGCCTTGCATGAACTTGGGAAGTTATATACGATAACAAATCGTCCAGGTAAGGCAAGTTACTGTGCTGCTCAGACAGCTTTTTTATCCGGAGACAATAAAATGGCCAAAATCCACGCTTCCCGCGCAATTGCCGGAAGTGATCCCACCATAACAAAAAAGGCTAACGATATATTGAAGTCACTGGAGGATGAAACAAAAAAATGAGCAGATAACATATCGACCGTAAGTATGGGGGGATTTGTTGTGGTCATATGCATCAATTAATTCTGATATTTTGGGTATATTACAATGAACAAGATTAAAATCAAGGCTTTTCCTTGAGTGTGGTGCCATTTCTTTTTTGCAATTTATTGTCCAGCCTTCTCTGAAATTATAGTTTCCATATCGGAGAATATATCATTCCGATTAAGAATAAAAAATAACAAATTTAAAATATCTGCCAAAGCAAAAACGTTACAATATTGAAAATGTCTCTTGGAAGAAAATTATGAATAAGGCTTATTTTTTTTTGGAACATGCTTGCTATTGTGGGCAGCAAGTGATTCCTCTGGCAGTATCTCGATAAATAATGAGTTCGATCACAGCCAGTTACGCACTTTTGAAAAGACTTTATCGGATATCAAAATTGTCGATGAATTTTTAGATCCATATCCACATGGTGATGCGGGATTTATGTAGCGTCCATGGGGAAGAATCATTTAAAAAAGCTGAAATGAAATACGATGGGAAAAACATCAAATTCATCGTATTGCATTATACCGCGCATCCGACCAAAAAACCTGTGGCGGCCGATTTCAAAAAAAATGGCACTAGTTCTCATTTTCTAATAGATATTAACGGTGCGGTTGTCAATTACGTCGATCCATATTTAGGAATGGCTTATCATGCCGGTCAGTCGTATTTCGCTGGGTATAGTCGGCTAAACTATTGGTCCATCGGAGTTGAACATACTGGTTTAAGATATACTCTTAAGCCACTTTGTAACAAAGATGGAAAATTGTTGCCTGGGCGCGTTATTCCTGGAAGCGACCATCATTGGTATGACTTTCCGGAAGAGCAATTTATCGCAAGTTGCGAATTTACGATATCACTCCAAGATGAATTTAAAATTCCGGGATACATGGTTGTAACGCATGCTGATATCGCCCCCGGCAGGAAATCTGATATAGCTCCTATGTGGAACTACAAGAGTGCCTATGATAAATACGGAGTCGGATATTTTCCCTCAGAAACGCATCAAATCAATATGCAGGACTTCAAAGAATTTGGAGACTTGGACTATTTGTCGTTTATCGGTTGCTTTGGATATGACATATCTGCTCCAATGCGGGCACTTATGGTCAAGGATATAGTTACTTTCGATAAAACCAAACAAGATGTTATCAGAGCGTACCAGCGGCACTACTCAACAAGTAATATTTCAGGTGTGCTTGAGGAGTGTACACGAATTGATATTTTGAAGCATGTTATTGCCTTAGCACAATTGGGCAAAGACGGATACAGTTACTTTAACAAAGAGTTTTTTCGTTGGATTAATAGGAACTTACAAAAGGCTTCTACGTTTGCTGAATATGTGCCAATCAACTAGGATGAAAATATGCTAGACTAGGAGAGCTGTTTGTGAAGTTGGACTAATGAAATATGGCTGTACAACATGCTCTAAAAACATCGCGTTCTGAAGATTTTTCAGCTTGGTATCAGGAAGTAATAACTGGTTCCGATTTGGCTGAAAATTCAAATGTGCGTGGCTGTATGGTCATAAAGCCGTATGGATATGCGATTTGGGAACGTATGCAACAAATTTTGGATGACAAATTTAAGGAATTGGGGCATACAAACGCATATTTTCCTATGTTTATCCCCGTCGATTTGTTTGAACGAGAAGCAGAGCATGTTGCCGGATTTGCCAAGGAAATGGCTATAGTTACACACCATCGTCTGGAACAAAGGGATGGCAAGTTGCTTCCTGCTGGTGAACTTGAAACGCCGCTTGCCGTGCGTCCGACTTCGGAGCTAATCATTGGAGAATCCATGGCAAAATGGGCGAAATCATACCGAGACTTACCTATTTTGATTAATCAATGGTGCAACGTTGTCCGGTGGGAAATGCGCACGCGTATGTTTTTACGCACGGCTGAATTTCTATGGCAAGAGGGGCATACGGCACATGAAACTGAATCAGAGGCTCGTAAAGAAGCTATACAGATGCACGAAGTTTACAAATGGTTCATTTGTGATGTGTTGAAACTTTTTGGCATTTCCGGGAAAAAACCTGAATACGACAAATTTGCAGGGGCGGTTGATACCTACACTGTGGAGGCGATGATGCAAGACGGGAAGGCTTTGCAGGCGGCGACTAGTCACTATCTCGGACAAAATTTCGCAAAAGCTGTTGGCATAGAGTTTCAAGGAAGAGATGGGAAATTGCAACACGCTCACACGACGTCTTGGGGGCTATCGACGCGCATAATCGGTGGGCTTATAATGACTCATAGCGACGATGACGGATTGAACTTGCCGGCTCTAGTTGCACCGTATCACGTTGTGATTATTCCAGTGATAAAGAACGACAATTCACACAATATTATGGAATATTGCAATAAGATTAAGTCTATGTTGCCAGATTCAATCAGGGGCTTCATTGATACAAAAGAATATTCGCCACAAAACAAAAAATGGAATTATGTCAGAAAAGGTATACCGTTTATTCTGGAAATAGGTAGCAAAGAGGTTGAGGCCGGCAGCGCCTGCGTAACCAAGCGATTATCGCTAGAGAAAAAAAACATGCCATTAGATGAGTTTGTGGCAAGTATCGAACGAATGCTTGTCGACCATGATGAGTTTTTACAGCAAAGGAACAGCGCTTTCTGTAATTCCAAAATAGCACATATTTCGTCGTATGATGAACTAAGCGAATTTTTCAAGTCAGGAAATACCGGGTTTGTGAAAGCAAAATGGGCGGGTGGTTCCTCAAATCTGGAAAAATTAGATGAGCTCGCTGTATCAATAAGGTGCATTCCAACAGAACAATCTGGTACCATAGGTAAGTGCATTTTGACTGATGCTCAAACAACAATTGATGCGATTTTCGCAAAAAGTTATTAAAAGATGTGCCCGTAGCTCAGCTGGATAGAGCGTTTCCCTCCGAAGGAAAAGGTCGTTGGTTCGAATCCAATCGGGCACGCCAGATAAGCAGAGTATGAATGTGTTTTCCCGTAATAAGCCATATAGGCATAATTTGTATTGGGTTGGCAAGAAATGTAATTTAGTATCAGACACTGACATTGACAGTGTATAGGTTCAAACAGATGTGAGACAGGAAACATCTCCTGCCGCACATCTATTTGCTCACTGTAAGTGATATCACGCTCTCTCGGGCATTTTCTGTCTCATATGTTA
>CACYDS010000113.1 GCA_902773285.1 uncultured Pseudomonadota bacterium
AGCGCCTGCCTCTTTTCAGAAGCAGACGCTCTTTTGAATATGCAGTTGTTATCTCATCAGCCGGATCAGCAGCTCGCTGACGTCCTCCGTGGGCTTTCCACCAGCCAGGAGCTTGTTCCGGAAGGATAGCAACGCACTTGTCAGCAGCCGACACTCATCAGCGCAAAGCTCCAAAATTCGGCTTCTTTTCTTTCGCCCAAACATGGCTGCACCTCAGCAGTAAACTAGCTCAGAGAAGACGACCTCTTCCGCGCGGCTGCGGATGGAGTTCATCCGTCCGACCCATTCCATCTGATCAGCGGCCTTGAGCTGCTCTGTGACACCTTCGGCCCTTTTCATTTGCTCCACGATCCGGTCGAACATGGCCTGCGCCGACTCGCCGATCTCCTTGAGATGCGGCTCCAAAGTCCCCGTCAGCAGCATCCCCGTGTAGATCCCGTCCTTGTGCTCGCGCAGATACCTCCTGCGCGCCGCTGCAAATCTGTTATACATATCGCTTCTCCTTTCGCGTCACGGCAGCGTTTCTTCCTTGCGCCTATATACTACCGCCGCCCGCCAAAAAGTGCCAATGTATAAAAATCAGATTTGCAGACTTGACAAGCTGTGTTTGACAATTAATTACCCTAGCAAAAAGCCTACGACCTAAATGCAAATAAATAATTATGTGGTTTAAGAAAACTATTTAATTTGCTCTAACTCTGCAAGGACGCTCTGTGGTAATCCCAATGCGTATATATTGTTTCTTTTTAACCAATTAATTATATCGTCCCTCTTCATGTTTGAGTTTATTATGTGAGGTACTATTAGAGCTGCTGCTGTTCTAGACAGTCCCATCCCCATCAAGTTAACCATAGTATTAGAGGATCCACCAAGTTCCATAAATAAGTGTAACGGAGGAATTGACTCCATGTATAATTGATTGCCGTTCTTCGAGAGTAAAAAAGACAGCAAATCATTATAACACTTGCTATATTTTACATACTTAAAGCGTATTGCAACTTCAATGTCATTGAAGAGGCCACGAGCTTCCGTATTTACATTAGCTGATCCTCTTTTTCGGGTCTTGTTTTTGAACGACAGTCTAGAGGAGAGCAAGTCATGATATGACTCACCACGCATCCAAAGAAGAGAAAGGCTTGAAAAATAAATATACTGCCGATTGTTTTTCTTGCCTAACAGATTGTCAAATCTCTTAAAAAGTTGAAAATAGAAGCCCTTAATTTGTTCATATTTTTGCATTGGATGTGGAGGAATTAATGATAACGGGCCTTCATCCTTGTATTTGCTTTCAAGATATCGATACAATTCTTCCTGTCTGTATACAGAAACGTTCGGGTTTTTCGAATACACTTCATATGGAAGACTGATTGATGCAGCAACACTATCTATCTCGTTGATAATGTCTATCCTTTGCTTTTCTGGCAACTGTTCTCCAAAATCATTAAGAACATCAACTAGTCGATCTTCAGCATGCAGGATAAGAAGCCTCATAAAAGTATTTTCTAATCCTTGAGTATTTTCTTCACCAGAACCAAGTTCTTTATCTTTGATGTACTCACATAATCCTTCTTCTGGGTTACAAACATAGCGAGAGAAAGAAGGATAAATTTCCTGGCTTCTTTCTTGCGCAAGTAATGGGTTAGAATCCCACTCCTGAAGATTAATCAAAAAAACGTTCCCTTCAAAGTCTTTTGTTAATCTTCCTGCTCTCCCAGCAAGATTCCAAAAATCGGGGCCATCTAAAGGGATGGGCTGTCTGCTCTTATTGCGCCCTTTTGAAGGCTTCATAATAAAGATGTTCTTTGTAGGAAGATTAATCCCTTGAAGAAGTGTGCTTGTACATACGATAAACCGTATTTTTCCGCTTGCACATAAGCGCTCTATGCCTTTTCGAATAAAAGAAGGCAGATTTCCATAATGATATGCCACACCGTTTTTTACAGTTTCCGCTAATAGATAATCTTTGTGAAGATGATCCTTTACATATTTCGAAAACTCCAATAGCTCATCATCTATTTGCTGTCCTTTTTGCTCGATTTCTTCTGCAACAGCTTGCGAAAGAAACTGTGCTATTTTCTCGCAGTTACTTGGCTCACTTGCATAGATGATACTATTTTGGTCCCTACCAATGCAAAACGGGATTATTGCAAGGAGCTTATTTTCGCCCGATAATTCATAACGAGAGCGCAAAGTGCATACATAAGAAAATCTACCTGTTTCATCAAGCTTTGATATTTCAAAAGTGCTTAAATCATTTATTTTCACTGATATATTATATAGATTTTGGCTTACCGGTGCCTCTCCAACAGGGATTATCTTATAGTCAGTTTTATCCAAGCCAAATAAATCGACAAAAACTCCAGGGTTCTTTACAAATGGTGTTGCAAAAACGACCCGGACATCGTGATTTTGATTTTTAATTCGTTCAATTACGGATTGCAAAATCACACCCCGTGCTTTATCGGCAACATTTTGGGCCTCATCAACCACGACAAGATCTATGGTTATTTTGTTCTCTAAAAGTAGCTGCACTCGCTCCTGCGTCAATACAAAAACATTATGCTCTAGTAGATTATCAGTATTTGGCACTTCCGTGATTTGAATGTTTTCTCCATTGCCCTTTGTAGCCCTTACAAAGGCTTTCATGTCCACAATGACTTGCTCAATCAGAGCCCTCGTTGGGACGACATAGACAACATTTTTTATGCCTTTCTCTTCGAACGACTGAATAATATGATTTTGAAGAACAAAGGATTTTCCTGCGGAAGTTGGAGCATTTACTATAACCGTTTTGTATTCGTCTACCGCATTCCATAGTTGTCGTTGAAAATCTGTTAGAGTAAGTTTCGTGCCATTTGAGAACCTTACAGTGTTTTCGATTATATGTGTCTCTCGTTCGAACCATAATGATTCGGGGAGGGCTACATCAGAGTATTTTAATCCATTATCTGTTATGAATTTCTTTTCTGCAGGAAAATTGCCTAGGCGAGATAAAATTAGCGATAGAACAGCTGAATAATTATTGAGTTCTTCATTCAGCCTCGGGGCATTTGCCTCAACAATGTTTTTAACATATATCGATATTCTATATGCGGCCTCTCTGTACTTTGGATTCTCGGAAATTGAAAAAATAGTTCCGCATTGGAGTAGTCGCTGTACTTTAGGAAAAAACTCGTCGTCAATGCAATTCAAAGATGGCCGAAATGACACTTCTGCGCTAGTTGAAGATGCCCATGAATAGTCAGACGCGAATTGGTTATTATCCCATATTTGCTGGCACAATTCATTAATCATTTTTGTTATCCTCATTCGAAGTACAGTTTAGCCCTAATAGTTGAAAGAATTCCTTCCTAAAGTTGTTTACATCCTCGAAAGGTAGCAAAATCAAAATAAAGTCTAAACTAGTTAACCCATTCCTTTCTATTTTTGTGGAAAACAATTTGAACGCGTCTTGTATCTTTTTTATATAGTTTTCAACAAAATAGTCTTCTATCTCTTTTTCTGTGTGGCCCTCTAGGTTTTTATACAATTCATAGTCAAACCCAATAAAGCAACTGTATACTTCCTTCCATTCATTTGATTTCTCCGAGTAAGGATTAAAGTATTCACAAAGGGCTCTCCGCATTTCATCGGTATCAACATCTGGCATGTCTTTTATGATATCGATATCCCTTTCTCTTGCTGGACGCCCAGGATCGTCATCGTCTTTACCTAGAAATGATTTGATGGATTCAATAGCCTTATCCATTGCAGAACCCATGGATTGGTAAAGCTTTGATTCTCCCCAAATAAGTTCAAGCTTGTCGCCTTCGCCGCAAAACCTTATATGTACACTATCAGAGCCGTGGACAGGCATCTTCTCGCTTGTTTTTAGAAACATTTTGCACGCAATTTGTGGAGCATTGAAAAACGCTTCCAAAACAACAAAGGCAATTAACTCGCCTGGTTCACCTAGTTGAGCGCCATGCTCTTTAAGCGATTTAATAAATAGGTTCTTAGCTTGATCATGTAAATCTAACAAATAACGCTCTTCGCCGGTCTCAACATAAAGCGCAGCTGCTTCCTTGTATTTTTTTCGAGGAATACAGTAGCGAATTATCTTGTCATATACATATTTGGCAAACTCTTTCTCTGTAATTTTTCCATCTCTGAACTTTAGATAGAAAAATTTCCCACACAATCTCAAGTTATCACATTTGGGGATATCAGTGATTATTTCACATATTCTATGCTCTATTCCATTATACGTCGCAGCATTTTTCAAATCTCTAAGTGGGTTCATTTTTGCCTTCTTTCCGCTCTATTAAGCCATAGACAGAATGCGTATAACTTATCCAACTACCAGCTTATTCGTCTTCTTCAAATACTTCGCCGGGATTGGTGCATCCAACCGCCAGGTAATATTCATGGGCTTTTCACCATCGTGCTTGACATAGTTGGCTGTGCCGAGATAGGTGTAGGCCTCCGCGCCGCCCGTGATCCGGTCAGCCTTGAACTCACGGACGAACAGCAGCACACGGCTGCCTTGCTCGCAGTGGTGAATATACCGCTGGCCGGTAGAGGAGCGCTCCGCCGTTGTGCTCTGGCTCTGCCAGTGGAACAGCCATTCGTTGATCGAATAGTCGTTGTACATGGTCGTAGGCGAATAGTCCTTGTCCGCCTTATTCAGCGTC
>CACYDS010000114.1 GCA_902773285.1 uncultured Pseudomonadota bacterium
CGCATCGTATACTCGGCTTTTGGGATGAATATTTGTTCTAAGCGATTGAATAAAGTTATCCTTACTCACGAACAAATTATTCATTGCAAATTTTAAGTTCAAACCGGAAATGAAATTCCTCACTTATCAAGTGGCGCCATTTAATTAATGTGAATATGATATTTTTTATCTCTTTAAATACTTCTTCAGATACTTCCCAGTATAGCTTTCGGGTTTAGCCACACTATATCCCTAAAAACGCTTTATAAAAAGACATTGCGCATCGTCTTACTAAGTCTTTATCTTTAGATTTTACGCTAATTATCTCGCCTCGTTGTGTTATATCTGCGATCGGAGCTAGGTCGTGCGATTTCAGCAATTTGTCCAACTTCTTTTGCCTAAGCTTCATATCTATTTCTTTATCCTGCTTATTTTCCGAAAAGTCTAAGTACACCACAGTTGACACAAAACAAAGCAATTTTTGTGATAATTTAACCTGGTTTAATTCATCTTGCGTCGGCTTCCTATCATAGTAAATTGTCAAAAATTGTTCCAATTTGTCATCAGTAATTCCATTTAGCAAAGTTACGTACCCGAGCTCTTCATACACATTGTTGCTTCCACTATTTCCAAAATCGATAAAATATATTTGCCTATTAGGAGTAAGTACTATATTTAGAGGATTTAGGTCGTTATGACAAAACCCCTGCGAAATTTTCAATTCTTTCATCCGCTCCTTAAATTTTTCATATGACTTGTCAAAACCAGTCGGAGTCGCTATTTTCTTCTTCATGATGCTTTTGTAATGTTTTTCAGCACGTTCCAGAAATCCTCGCGCTTTCTCCGCATATTTGTATTCATGAAGTTTACGCACTGATTTTGCGAGGTTTTCTAAAATTTGTTTATCCTGTAAATCCTCGTGCTTCAAGGTCCTTCCCGGAATGTATTGTCTGATATAAAACGTGTTTTTATCACCAACAGCAACCAGCTTTGCCCCAAGCCCTAAATCTGAAAATATTTTTGTTACCTCAATTTCTTTTTTCCTATATTCTGAATTATGCTTTTGCGCAAACATTTTAACGATATATTTCTTTCCTCCCAGTTCAAACGCATAACTTTTTGCAGAAGTCATTCCTTTTGTTTGCTGTTTCAGTTCTATTTTTTCGGGCTCTACTTTCATCAATTGAGCGACAGAATTTTCTAATGTATTTTCGGTAGCTATCAAACAATTTGATAACGAAAATGTAAGGGCAAATATGGATAATATAAATTTTTTGACACACATAGTCTTACGCTCACAAAATAGCCACAACTCTTAATTTCATCCTAACACAAAATTAAGTACGTCACAATAAAGCGAAATTGTAGAGAAATTCATCTATGGGAATATTAACGGTGCCTTATCTCTTTAAATACTTCTTCAGATACTTCCCAGTATAACTTTCGGCGCATTGAACAACTGTTTCAGGGGTACCTTCGACAACCAGATTGCCGCCGTTTTCTCCACCTTCGCGTCCAATATCAATTATCCAATCCGCTGTTTTAATTACATCCATATTATGTTCTATAACAACCACAGAATTGCCTGCTTCAACAAGAATATGCAAAATGTTTAGTAATTTCTCTATGTCGTCCATATGTAAACCAGTAGTTGGTTCGTCCAGGATATATAAGGTACTACCTGTTGATTTTCGCGAGAGCTCTTTGGCTAATTTTACGCGCTGAGCTTCTCCTCCAGACAAGATCGTAGCTTTATGTCCCAAAGTTAAATATCCTAATCCAACACGACATAAGCAACTGAGTTTCTGGAATATGTGAGGCTGATTTTTAAAAAATTGCGCACATTCATCTATAGTCATATCCAGAATGTCAGAGATGCTTTTTCCTTTGTATTTTACTTCTTGAGTTTCTCGATTAAATCGAGCTCCATGGCATTGATCACAAGTAACGTATACGTCAGGCAAAAAATGCATTTCAACTTTAATCACGCCATCACCTTTGCAGGCCTCACAACGTCCACCTTTGACATTGAATGAAAATCTGCTGTTTGTATATCCGCGTGCTTTAGATTCAGGCAAAGTTGCATACAGATTTCTTATGTCTGTGAAACAACCGACGTATGTAGCTGGATTTGAACGAGGCGTCCTGCCTATAGGTGCTTGATTGATATCTATGACTTTGTCTATAAGTTCTATATTCCTTATTCCGCCCAATTCCTTGACCTTAATGACTCCGTGGTTTAGTTTTTCATAAACTGCACGAAACAGAGTATCGATGATAAGAGTAGATTTTCCAGAGCCGGAAACTCCTGTCACGCAAGTAAAAACTCCGAGAGGAATCTTGACGTTTATATGCTTTAGGTTATTTGCATGAGCATCCGTGATTTCCAGTGCATATTTGGGATTCACTGGTCGCCTGCGTTTTGGAACTTCGATTTTTTTTACGCCAGAAAGATACTGCCCAGTTAGACTATTTGGATTTTTCTTTATATCTTCGATCGGGCCTTCTGCGCATACATAACCACCATGAACACCTGCTTTAGGGCCTATATCGATTATCCAATCCGATGCATACATCGCATCTTCATCGTGCTCTACAACAATAACCGAATTACCAAAATCTCGTAAGTTTTTCAAAGTAGCAATAAGTCGATCATTATCTCGTTGATGTAATCCGATTGAAGGTTCGTCTAGAACATACATAACGCCAGTTAGCCCAGACCCAATTTGGGATGCTAGTCTAATTCTCTGGCTTTCTCCACCAGATAATGTTTCAGATGCTCGCGATAAAGAGAGATACTCCAGCCCAACATTTATCAAAAATTGCAAACGATTGGTTATCTCAATAAGCAGCTTTTCTGCAATAGATTTTTCTCTTTCTTTAAGGTGTTCCCAAAGATCTGTGAGCCATTCCTTGGCAGAGACAATTGACATATCAGAAAGCTCGGCTATGTTTTTATCTCTTATTCTCACAGACAATGCTTCTTCTGATAGCCTTGTTCCGTTACATTTTGGGCAAATTTCTCTTTCAAGCGAAGAAAACATCTCTTCAACTTCTTCCAGATCTTGCTGAAGTTTTCTTCCAAAATATCCGTAGCCGCTGGTGTTTCCTCCCTTGAATCCCAAGCCTCCACAAGATGGACAGGCGCCCCTTGTGCTATTGAACGAAAACAATCTTGGCTCTATTTTTTCAATGCAAAAACCAGATACCGGACAGGCAAAATGTTCTGAATATATTCTTTCCTCATTCGTTTCAAAATCCCTTGTTATAAGCAATCCATCTGCATGCTTTAGTCCAATGCTGACAGAATCAGCTAATCGGCTTTTCAAATCAGCTAGTGCTTCTGGCTCCTGAGGAATAGATATCCTGTCAATGACGATAGAAATATCATGTTTAATTGTTCTTGAAAGCATGGGGACTTCTTCTAGAAGATATAACTCTTTATCGACGAAAGCACGTGTGAACCCAAGCTGTTGCATCATCATTAATTCGGTGTTAAATCCCCCCTTTTTTTGTCTTGCTATTGGGGCTAGTATATAGAACTTTTTCCCTGGTTGAGATCCAGCTATTGCATCTACTATTTGAGACACTGTCTGTGCTTGTATTGGCAATCCAGTTACGGGTGAGTATGGCACACCAATCCTTGCATATAGGACTCTTAGGTAATCGTATATCTCAGTTATTGTTCCTACGGTAGATCTTGGATTTTTAGAAACTGTCTTCTGCTCAATTGAAATAGCAGGACTTAACCCTTCAATTTTATCAACATCCGGTTTTGGCATTAAATTCAAGAACTGTCGAGCATATGATGACAAGCTTTCTACATAACGACGTTGTCCCTCTGCATACAGAGTGTCGAACGCAAGGGTCGATTTCCCAGAGCCACTTAAACCAGTTATGACAACCAGCTTATTTTTCGGAATATCTATGTTTATGTTCTTCAGATTATGTTCTCTTGCCCCTTTAACCTTTATAAATTCATCCATATTACCCTCCAGATACTTTGTTCTTTATGGCTCGCACTGCCCGGTCTGCCTCAAAAAAACATGGAACAATATTCTTCTTTTTGGAAGCATACGTAACCGCATCTCCGGCAGCGTAGCAATTCTTTACGGAAGTTTCCATAGTCTCAAAATTGACTGTAATCAAATTTTTTTCGGTTTTCAATCCTAAATCTGCGACCAACATACTTGGACAAGCTATAAAACCATAGCAAAACACAATATGATCTGTCTTGTATTCATGCTCACACTGGTTGTTGTCTCTGGTATACACTGCACGGATTCCACTTTCTTCATTTAATTTGTAAATGTTTTGTCCTAGTTTTAACTTTATTTTGCCAGTCTTTGCCAGCTTATCCAGCATTGCTATTTTATGTTCTTCGCAAGAAAATAGTTCTCTTCGATGTATTAAAGTTATTTGTTTGGCAACTGAAGCTATATCTATTGCAAAATCTACAGCAGAATCCCCTCCACCAGCTACGATGACATTTTTATTCCTATATAAGGCTTGATTTAAACAATAAAATTGAATAAAACCAGACTCTTGAGATATTTCGTTTATCCCTTGTATATTCACTGGAATATTAGGCCTCATATCTCCAATACCGGTTGCTAATATGATGTATTTTGAGGTAATTGTGATGTTATCAATTAAGCCTGAACAAACGCTTACATTGTTGGTACTTAATACAAAATCACCTTTTGTTGCTCTTCTTATTTTTGTGACCTTATAGCCAAAAAATTCGTGCTGTGCCATACCAATGCATTGTTCTGCAAGCCGTGATATATAATCCCTAGCTTTGATTTTTGCATAGCCAGGAACTCCATACATCAATTTCTCAGGATACAAAGCCATGCATTGTCCACCGGCATTTGTTAATTCATCCATCAAAACGCACCTGATGTTAGCAAGCGAACAGCAGTAAGCCGCATACATACCTGCCACACCGGCTCCAACTATTGCTACATCAGTTTCGACAGAAGAGTTCGGAGAAAACTCTTCAGAAATATTTTTCGGACGCATCAAGTTTACTTTTTGTTTTCTCCAATAGCCACCTTAACTTTATGGCTCATTCTGGATATCTTTCTAGCTGCAGCGTTTCTGTGAACCACTTTTTTATTAACGCCTTTCATAATTTCTTTCTGCATCTCGGAAAAAGATTTCAAGATATTTTCCTTCGAAACCTTTTCTGCTACTGCTTGTTCTAACTTTTTGATGAATGTTCTAATTCTATTCATCCTGCTAGCATTAACAGCATGCTGCCTTGCCGATTTTCTTATACTCTTTTTTGCTGACTCATGAGAAGCCATAAAACACTTTTTATAAAAATCAAATCACTATAAAACACGCTACCATAATTTTCTTCTTTTATCAAGGACTTTTTGCTATATATAATATATTGCACTAAAAAATAAGTATTATCTAGAATAGATATATTAAATATATGTAATATGATGTTATTCTATAAATGGAGGGTGTAATTTTTAATGGAGGAAATATGAATATTAAAAAGCATCTTTTAAACACATCAGCAACATTTTTGTTGCTCGC
>CACYDS010000115.1 GCA_902773285.1 uncultured Pseudomonadota bacterium
ATAGCTCAGTCGGTAGAGCAAGAGACTGAAAATCTCTGTGTCGTTGGTTCGATTCCATCTCTGGGCACCATCGGTATGTTTTGTATGAAGTGTTTTGACAACAACCAGGACGCATTGGACGTCACATCGTCTTGTTTTGTTTTTGCGTCTGCTGGTTCAGGAAAGACAAAAATCCTAGTAGATCGGTACATAAAATCTTTGGTGTGTGGTATATCTCCTCAGGATATACTGAATATTACGTATAGCAATGCTGCTGTTTGCGAACTCGAAGAACGAATTTCGAGCATTTTAAAACAGTTGTATTTAAATAAAAATAATTTTACACGAAGATATCTGCAAGAAACATTGAATATATTAAATATATCAGAACAAGATATTGCAAAAGCGTCCAAATTATTTTTTAAATTTCAAGATAATTTATCTCAATTAAAAATATTAACGATACATTCTTTCTGCCAATCTTTATTACAACAATTTCCGCTTGAGGCAGATATTTTTCCAGAATTTCGCATACTAGATGAAACTGAAGGGTTTAATTTTATTACACAGGCTAAAGAAGCGGTTTTTAACAGGCTTTCCGAAGATGTCATCAAAAATTTATCGTATAATTTTTCTTTAACAACATTAGAAGATTTTATAAATAAAATTTATCCAAAATTACCAAAATTTATAGATTTTTTTGACAAAAATAAAACATTGGAAATATATAGGACTAAAGTTTTAGATTTTTTTAACATAAAATGTAACGCGGAGAACGAATGTAGCTATCAATTTTCCGCACCTCAGGAAGAATTTATAGCAAAATTTTTAGCGAATCAGAATCTAGAAGATGTCTACTTAACGCAAAGAGGAACATTGAGAAAAAAAATACCATATCAAAATGAAACAATATCAAAAGAAATTTCTGAAATTGTATATAAAAATTATGTAATGCGCAACAAATCCCGGACACTTGAAATAACAAATTCATATTTGACGTTAGTTCAACAAATTGTTGGAGAATATCAACGTCTAAAAAAAGAAAATCATGTTTTGGATTTTTCTGATGTTTTATATAAAACAAAATATCTTTTGACAAAAAGTTGTGCGAAAGAATTTGTTATTGCAAAAATTTGTTCGCAAATAAAGTCAATTATGATTGATGAGGCACAGGATTTGAGCCCTCTTCAATGGGAATTGATACGCCTTTTTGCTGACGATATATATTCCGACCCATATTCGCAAAAAACAATATTTGTTGTGGGTGATATAAAGCAGTCGATTTATCGTTTTCAGGGTGCTGACTGTGACATGCTGTCAAAAACTTTTGTTGATACTGCAGAGATTTTTCAAAAAATTAATAAGAAAATTAAAAAGATTTATCTGAATGTAAACTATCGCTCATTGCCTGAAATCCTAAAATTTGTTGATAAATTTTTTGATGGCAAAAACTCAAAAAATCTTAGTAGCGAAGCAATAAAGTATCAAAAACATATACCCTTTAGGCAAGGCGAGCATGGAAACGTTGAGATAATCAAAATTGAAGATAATGAAACAGATTTTCAGAAAAAGTCGGAAAAAATAGCGCTTGATATTTCTCAACGTATGACTAATAATTCTTTAATTTTGACGAGAAGTAGAAACGAATTATCTAAAAGTGTCATGCAAAACTTAACTCAATTAGGTATCAAAGTCGTTCCGCCAGATGGAATAAATTTATCACATAATTTGATAATTATGGATCTTTTAGCTGTAGCTGACTTTTGTGTAAACTCAGACCATGAATATGCTTTGGGTTGCATATTAAAGAGTCCATATATATTTGATGAACCATTGAAAAATGACGATCTTCTGAAGATTTATCGCATGACCACAGATTCCACTTTAAAGCAATTAAAATTAAATTTCCCTAAACAATATATGTATCTTAACAAGATAATGTCATGGTACGATGACGCGGAACTGCAAAACTTCTTCTATTTATTGTCAGTAAATTTTCATAAAATTTCAGCAAATGAAAGGTATATTGTCGCAAATTTTATGGATGAAGTTACAAAATTCGCAAAAAATTATTCAGAAAATATTCCAAAATTTTTAGAATATTTTAGATCAAGCGATATCAAAATCAGCAATCAAAATATCTCAACAAAAGAGATAAGGCTTTCGACAATACACGGATCTAAAGGACTTGAGGCCGACACCGTATTTTTGCTTGCATATAAATTAGATTCAGATAAAGCAAAAACAAAATTTTTGTTCTCAAATGATTTCTTTTTCGTCAAACCATCACAAAAAAATTTATTTCCAGAAATGAACCAGGTGGCGGAAGAGGAGTATGAGGCGGAAAGACAGGAACTTTACAGATTGCTCTATGTAGCAATGACACGAGCAAGAAACAATTTGTATATATTCGATCCGCTTGTGTATAACATAAAACAGACGTGAGACAAGAAACAGCTCCTGCGGCACATCTATTCGCTCGCTTTAAGTTACCTCACTCACCCTCAAGCCAACTTTTGTCTTATTGATTATGAACTTATACAATTTTAAATATTACTGTGCCCGTCAAGGTCCGCGATAGAATGGCGCTGAGCGAATCGTACCTTTACAGAAAAATTATCGCCCCAGGAATGACTTGAATGCGTTCATAAATTCAGAAATCGGATCCTCTTTTTTGCTCAGTTCATTCATGAATTCTGTCTTTTTTTCTTCATTTTCTGCGCTGCGCTCTATAATCGCAGAACTTAGTTTCTCAGCAAAATCTGGGTATGCATCCATGAATTTTTTGATAGTTTCTCGTCTGATCTTATACAAAATGACATCTGATTTTGCGATGACTGTCGCATTACGTCTCTCTCCCCGTAATAGCGCCATTTCACCGAAATAATCGCCATCCGACAAAATTGCTACGACATTTGATGAAGTTTTGATTTCTCCATCTTTTTTAGTTGTTGATACTTTCAGATTAACACTTACCACACCTTCGGCAACTATAAACATAGTATCGCCTATGTCGCCCTGCTTAAATATTACACCACCTGCTCGCACGAATAATCTTTCCATGCCTTTCGCGAAGTTCGTTTGAATTTCTTGGTCGCAATTTTTTAAAAGCCCTGAATATTTTAAGGCAGTTATAGCATCTGTTACCCGTTCATCGTCAAATTTCCGAATAGCATTAGTATCGACGTGGTTAATGTTAATTTGTCCACTTATTTCACAAACTTTTAAACCGTGCATGTGCAGATGCTGCACAACCGAAGAAATGACTCTATGCTTCATTTCAGCTCCAACATCAAAGGATGGTATTTTGAAAAAAACAGCAAACAATATACCGTTTTGCTGCACAGCATCTGCCACGACTAATGGTTCTTTTGATGCCAAGCCCGGGGTATTAGCTGTAGCTGTATATAATATTCTGCGCGCTTGTTCAACCGGCACATCATGCTCCAAAAGAACATCTATTCGGCTGAAGTGTGACGGATCTGGCTGGCTAAGATTTATAATTGCGTTACCTGTTAATTTCGTATTTGAAATATAAAGTCTAGTATCATTCAAGAGCACTAAATCTATGCAGGTCAGTTTTAGTTTGAGAATCTTGGCAATTGTTCCATCCGGAAGCTTTATCCAATCCCCCACTCTGAAATCCCCCTGATAAGATAGGATAATTCCAGCGATCAGTTCTTTGAGAGTGTCCTGGGCAATAAAAGCGATACCAATTCCTGATGCCCCCAATGTTGTAAAAATGGCCATCGCTGATTTAGAATAAATAGCAGTGACAATGTAAACGGCTGCTGCACTCAGAATCAGAGCGCCAACGATATACTTTAAAATCCCTGGCATTTTCTTGTTGTGGCGAATCTCTGCGGGATTTATAATCGCTGCGAACAAAATTCGGATTACAATTATGCTCATCAAAACAACGATAAAGGATTTTGCTAGACATTCGTAATCATACATATCGCCTTGATCATCTAGGCTAATTTTGCCAGCAACTCCGTACAATACGCACAAGATGACTATCGAAACTATGCCAATAACCAGCAATCTCAATGGTTTTTTTTCCATAAGTAAATCAAAAATAACATTCCCGACCTCATCCAGTCTAATCCAAAATAGTTAATCATATGTTAACTTTGCGAGTTAATGTATAAAAGTATATCTGTCTAAATCCGAACAGATTCGGGGATTGGTATGGGATTTGCACACTGTATAAGCGCAAACAGATGAGCAACA
>CACYDS010000116.1 GCA_902773285.1 uncultured Pseudomonadota bacterium
ATTCCAGAACAAAGGTTATTGGACAGGCTATAGCTGATTGTGTTACTGGAGAGAATGAGTTTGCAGGCAGAAATGCTGAAGATATTATAACTTTTGAAGGTACAAAACCAGAAGCTTATAAACAGAAGCATTGGAATGCATTTATTTTATATAACTATATCCATGAGGCTATTAATAGAGAAGGGCTGCCTGAGAATGTGGCGGAATATAAAAAGCAAGTTTATGATGTAAGTAATTTATTGAAAGATAAATTGGACCAATTAAAGACAGATTATGGAGATGAATATAATGAAGCTATAAATAAAGCGGTTGAATATATACAAGATTATGTGGCGGCTCTAAAATTAAATGAGGAGTTGTATGAATTTAGACAGAGCAAACAGAAGTATGATAATGAAAATATTCAGTATATAGCGCCTCATGTGAAGGCTAAAGATTCTAATAAGGCTAAAGATTCTAATGAGGCTAAAGATTCTAATGAGGTGCGACTGGAGTTTGAACGACAGTTCTGCCGATTCAATTTAAATGACTCAGACGAGTATAATGATAGAACTTTATACACTCCAACCTTCAAATATTACGATGATAAGCTGTACTTTGCCGAATTATCCATAGAGCAAGAAGGTCGGACTGATGAAAACCGTAACTGGAATAAGATAGCTTCTTTATATTGTCTAGATCTAGATGAACTCACAAATTATGGCGACTGGCTATTGGAACGGCTGAAAGGATTAGTTGAGAAGCCTGATAAAAAACAGTTTCAAAATTGGATAGATAATGATGAAGCTGAAAGAGAAAAACGACAAAGGAAAATAGAGAAGAATAGAGCTGAAAGAGCAGAAAAACAAAGGCAAGAAAGAAAAAAAGAATGAATCTTCCAATGGCTAAGAAAGTGACGAAGACGATTAGAGAAATCGATAAGGCGAGCAACACGAAGTATTACTAAGCTGTCATAACCTTAAGCTGCGAATGTATTCCGCCTCCCCCCGTAGGCGGGCTATAATGCAAACGAAGTAATGCGCATCTTTTTTCATTTTTTTATTTCCGATGACTATATCTAAAAGTATTTTTATACAACAGCAATTGACTTATTTTATAAATATATATTATACTATATAGTATATAGAGGAAATACATTTTTTTGTGGGAGGGGTGAATGAACGTGTTTTTGCGTCTAAAGAAAATATTGTTCAGTGCGCTATGTATATCTCAGATAGCGATATGTGCCAATACAAGCCAAAATATTTATGATAAAGATCCTGTGGATAGACTAAAAAACCAAGTAGATGAATGCGAATGGCTAGGTTCAGAAAGTAAAGGCTTGTTAGGAATCATGCCACCTTTTCGCCAGTTTTGCGCAAAAGCAATGACATGTGTAAAAAGTTTAATCCGCCCTCAATCAGAAATAAATTTAAAGCAGGCAAAGACAGACGCTATAGAGTTTTTTAGTAAATATCTAGTAAAAATGCCGGATTTTTTAAATATAGCAAAAGATGTGATAAATAACGGACATTACACATATGTTGATTTAGAACATTGGATGCATATAATCGATTCTCAAACGCAATCTGTGATCAGTGAGGATGATGGCTGGAGTAATAACGTAGATGAGATTGTACAATTGCTAATGAGGGGCAAAACCAAAGACGATATCGTAAAACGCTGTATGCCTTTCTTGAGTGTGGACAACTTCTTAGATAAGGAAGCAGCCCGCAGTGCAATGGAATTCCTAGATGAAGTAGAACGTAAGTATATGAATTTATCAGATGTATCAAAAAATTTCGAAATATCAGTTTTTTACACTAACCAAAAAACATTGTTAGTAACTACCATTCAGGAAACTGGACATGTATTAGATTACGCATACCGCATAAAACTCGGTAAATGCTCAAAAGTACCTACAACTGATCTCAATGCCGTATCGGTATTTTTTGAAACAATCGCTAAAAGAGATTTCGAAAGCAATGGATACGATGTCTTAAGGCTTATTGCACCATATGAAGCGCTGATGGAGTTCGACTGGATACAACGAGTGAATAATAGACGAAATGGGACAATTAGCGATAATGTAACGTTAGAACAAATTCACCAGGAGATAGAACGTGATTGGCAATCCCCAGTAACTGAACTTATGCAATTAGGTATGGGTAATGGGGAAATACTAAAGTTTATACAATGGATACGCTCTGGGGGCGTTTTGGAATTTGCGCTATACGATCAGCTAAGGCAAATGTCTAGAGCTAAGATATTGTTGGATAGTGAAAAGGATCTTATAAACAAAATGCCAGAAATAATAGAGCATCTGATAATGGAGAGTGCTCTTCCATTAACAGGAAATGAATATCTGCAATTATACGATAGCATTATGGTGTAGGTATCAATGGTTTTGGCAGCAACGGATAAAAATCTGAATTATGGAAAATGTCTTTGGATATGTGCATATCTATATAGATATGTTTATCCGCAACTATCTGCAATTGCAAAAGTTACGCTCTGTTCAGAGGTGGCCCATATATTCATATATGATTTAGGGTAGGCATTTCCCATGAACTTATACAGCTTGAAAAAATTTTTCTAAAATGCTTATCTAGTTGGAGAAGACAATCGATATGCTCGCCATGTTATGGTAAATATTCGTTCTGTGATTTATATAAATGGTATCGTGGTTTGTTGTCTGGCTGGAGTTTTAGCGCTTCCGCTAATGTATGATTGCATATTCAACAACTCTGAATGTTTTGGGATTTTTGCGCCGCCTATTATAGCCAATATATTTCTGGGAGGGCTTATGGTTCTCTCGTGCCGAACCAGTAATAAGCTATTTGTGACTAGTAAGGACACATTTTTGCTTGTTGTTACTGTCTGGATGAGTACTGCGATTATCTGTTCATTTCCATTTTATGTCTATTCTGGTGTGAAACTAAAATTTATATCTGCATTATTTGAATCGGTATCCGGCATAACAACTACTGGAGCAACAGTGTACCAAGATGTTGAAGTATTACCTAGGGCACTAAATTTATGGCGATTTATTCTTCACTTTATGGGAGGCGTAGGAATTATCGCTATAGGTATTATCATTTTGCCTGTCATGCGAATTGGAGGTATGCAACTGTTCCAGACTGAAAATTCTGATAAATCGCAAAAGATTTTTCCCAGAGCATCTCAAACAATTAAATTTTTCATAGGCTTATATATCTTACTTATTTGTGTGTTAGCCTTTTGTTTAAAAATATCTGGCATGAGTACGTTTGATTCAATTTGTCATGGTATTTCAGCAATTTCAACAGGTGGATTTTCTACAAAAAATCTAGGAATCGATTTTTTTAACAGCACTCAAACAAAGTTAATTATGTCTTTTGGTATGTTTATTGGAGGAATAACATTTCTAGAAATCATAAAGTGCGTGAAGATTCGAATTAGGAGTTTTTTATCAAGCCAACAAATAACAGGTTATCTAAAGTTAGTTTCATTTATGATATTTGTGCCAATTTTTATTGCGCTCATAACTGATGGCGAGCACATAACTCTAGAAGCCATAGCAACACACATACACGCGACGATTTCGGCCATTACTACAACTGGATTAAATTACAGCGATTATAATCCATCAAATATGCTAATGCTGTTATTAGCAATCATTGGTGGGTGCTCTGGATCAACAACAGGAGGAATAAAAATATTTAGGATACAGATCCTATACGTTGTTTTGAAAAATCATATACGCAAATTAGTTCGTCCATTCGATGTCAGTTTTCCAAAATATCAAGGAAAAAAAATAGATGATGTGCTTACCAAATCAGTTATCACATTCATACTCTCACTGATAATTGTGTTCACAGTAAGTTGCATATTGCTAGAAATTTGTACAAACATGAGCTCTACAGAAATCAGTTACCGAGTTTTTTCATGTCTTTTAAATTTGGGGTGTGGTGAAAATTTTGCTATTCTGCCAACAGTATCAAAAATTGTATTAATTTGCGATATGATTGCTGGTCGTCTGGAAATTATTCCTGCTTTTATTATATTCAATAAAATATTTTGGAAAGAGTAAATTATTAGAGAACAATTCAACCGAAGATGAGATTCGAGAGCTTCAAGAATTTGTCTACACTAATTTGTTCCGGTCTCATGTTTTGCTCTATCTCACAAGAATCTAAGATATTTTGAGACAAGCCTGGAAGAGTTTTCTTCAGTATTGTATAAATAGCCTTTCGTCTATGCCTAAAACAAATCGCCGTTAGCTTCTCGAGATTTTTGAGATCATGCGGTCTATTTATTTTTGGAATAAGCTTCACTACAGATGATTGTACCTCTGGAGGAGGAAAGAATGCTCTATTGGACACATCAAAGCATTTTTCACAATTACACAAAACTTGCGATATTATGCTGAGCCTTCCGTAATTTTTAGTGCCATGGGTTGCACATATTCTTTCTGCAACTTCTTTTTGAAACATCAAAACCATCGATTTTACATTGTCTAAATCTTCTAGCAAATGTAGTAATATTTTCGTGCCAACGTTGTATGGTAGATTCGATATAACTGTCAGTTCGCCAATATCTAAATCGTTCACACTTACATTTAGGGCATCTTCATATATGAATCTTAAATTTGCTCCAGAGTATTTTAATAAATTATCATGTAGTGGCTTTAGTTTCTTATCTTTTTCTATGCAGATAACCTTCCGCTTTTCAGCAAAATTCAAAATTGCTCTAGTCAGTCCACAAGGCCCAGGACCAATCTCCATTATATCGCTATTCCCTAGTGGCAATGCACACGACACAATTTTTTTTAACAGTGACGCATCACATAAAAAATGTTGTCCAAACGCTTTCGCTCTAGAGATATTATCAAATAATCCATACTTTTTTATAACCTGAGCTATAGATAAATTTAGGTCGTTATCCATTCGCAATTATGAAAAATATCCTTATTATTATAACTTTCGCAAAATGCAATCCTACAAAAACAACTAAAGGTGAAAAATCCAATCCAGCTACTGTAGGTAAATATCGTCTTATGTAACCTAACAGCGGTTCGATTTTGCTCATCAAGAATACGTACACCTTAAAAAACACACCATCCCTATCTTTTATGGCTCCAAAAAACACAAACCATCCGAGAATGATGTACCCTATGAGGAGATACTCCAGGAAATTCATGATCCCAATCAGGAAGTTCACTACTAATGAAATTAAAAGCATACAAACCTCTCGTTAAAAGCTAGTAAATCTTTAATAAGATGGAATCAGACTTGGAGATTTCCTCTAACGCTTGCCCTGTTCCTAGCACAACGCAATTCAGAGGATTCTCTGCTACTTTAACAAAAACTCCAGTAATGTGTGAAACAACAGCATCTAAATTAGCTAATAATGCGCCTCCACCAGTTAAAGTTATTCCAGAATCTATAATGTCTGCGACTAGTTCTGGTGGGATTTGTTCTAAGGCATCTTTCACGCCCTCAGCGATAATAGATACCGCATCCATCAGCGCCTCAGAAACGTGTCTCTGAGTTATTTCGATCTCTTTTGGATTGCCATCTATTAAGCTACGTCCCTTAATTGTCATTGTTATATCTTTGCTATTTTGCAACATAACTGCGGAGCCAATTTCCTTTTTTATCTTTTCTGCCGTTGATTCACCTATTAGTAAATTGAAATTTTTCCTGATATACGTAACGATATCTTCATCCATCCGATCACCACCTGCTCTTATGGATTTGGCATACACTATACCACCAAGAGAAATTACTGCAACCTCTGTTGTGCCTCCTCCGATATCAACCACGATAGAACCACGAGCTTCAGTTATTGGAAGCCCGGCTCCAATTGCGGCTGCCATAGGTTCTTCTATCAAATACACTTCTCTAGCGCCAGCCTCCTCTGCAGATTCTTGGATTGCTCGACGTTCGACAGCGGTGGCCCCATATGGAACGCAGATTACTATTCGCGGAGATGCAGAAAGAAATCTGTTGTTGTGAATCTTCTTTATGAAATATTTAATCATCTCTTCCGCTACTGCAAAGTCGGCAATCACGCCATCCCGAAGTGGACGAATTGCTCGAATGTGCTCTGGAGTTTTTCCAAGCATTTGCTTGGCCTCATTCCCGACGGCTAAAACATTGTGCCTACCATTCACTGTCGAAAGAGCTACAACTGATGGCTCGTTCAGAACAACCCCCTTATTTTCGATATATACTAGAGTATTCGCCGTCCCAAGATCGATAGCCATATCCGTTGAAAAAAAACCAAACATCCGCTCAAACATTTCAAGTTCACTAAACAGCTCTATTGCTTAGAATTGTATATTACAATACCAATTTTGTCTACGCTATTGTATAAGTCCATAACGTATGATACAAAAAGTTCCTCATATGCTATGAACTTATACAATGTGAGAGGGATTGGCAACTAGATAAATAAAAAGTATGATAGTTCTTGAAGAAGCTGAGATTGGATGGACAAACGGTGCTAGAAGTTTGCAAGG